>JBJTOV010000317.1:0-5843 GCA_046074745.1 Planctomycetota bacterium
CTGCAGCACCGACGTCACGCGCTCCAGGCCCGCGCCCGTGTCCACGTGCTTGGCGGGCAGGTTGACCAGGGAGCCGTCGGGCTCGCGGTTGAACTGGATGAACACATGGTTCCAGATCTCGAGCACATCGGGATCGCCCGAGTTGACCATCTTCGCGGCGTTGCGGCCGCCGCCGATGCGGTCGTAGTGGATCTCGGTGCAGGGGCCGCAGGGTCCCGTCTCGCCCATCTCCCAGAAGTTGTCCTTCATGTTGCCGGGAAGGACATGGTCCTTCGGGAGGAGCGATTCCCAGATCGCCTTCGCCTCGAGGTCGGGCTCGAGGCCCATCGCGGGGTTGCCCTCGAACCAGGTGGCGTAGAGGCGGTTCGGGTCGAGGCCGTAGAATTTGGTGAGGAGCTCGAAGCCCCAGCGGATCGACTCCTGCTTGAAGTAGTCGCCGAAGGACCAGTTGCCGAGCATTTCGAAGAAGGTGTGGTGGTAGGTGTCCTTGCCCACATCCTCGAGGTCGTTGTGCTTGCCGCCGGCGCGGATGCACTTCTGGGTGTTGACGGCGCGGGTGTAGGGGCGCTTGCCGCGTCCGAGGAAGACATCCTTGAACTGGTTCATGCCCGCGTTGGTGAAGAGCAGGGTGGGGTCGTCGTGGGGGACCACGGCGCTCGAGGGCGCGAAGGTGTGGCCGGCCTTCTCGACGAAGAAGTCGATGAAGGCCTTGCGGATCTCGGCGGCGGTGGTGGGACGCGGCGACGCGGGGGCGGTCATGGGACGCACAAGATAGTCGTGCGGACCCCTGCGGGCGCCCCAGAACGGTGCCTGGCACCTGCCTGGCACCTCCCGGCCTAGCCCGGCACCTGCCGGGTACCGCTAACTTTGTAATATTAACTTCTGCGACTTGGCGAATTTCCCCGACGAGATCGCTGGCGAAGTTATGATTTTGCAATCTTCGCCGGTGCCGGGTGCGTGCCGGGTACGCCAGGGAGGTGCCAGGCAGGTGCCAGGCACCGTTCGATGGGGTAGGCTGAGCGCATGGCGCAGCGCGTTCCGTTCGTCGGTGGCAACTGGAAGATGAATCTCGACCGCTCCTCGGGCGCCGCGCTCGCCGCGGCCGTCGCCCAGGCGGCGCGTGCGCATCGTGGGGCCGAGGTGTGCGTCTTCCCCCCATATCCCTACCTCGAGGTCGTTCATTCCGCGCTCGCGGGTGGCGCGCAGCTCGGCGCGCAGGACTGCTCCGACCAGAAGTCGGGCGCGTTCACCGGTCAGGTCGCCGCAGCGATGCTCGCAGATGTCGGGTGCTCCGCAGTGCTTATCGGTCACTCGGAGCGGCGCCACGGCCTCGGGGAACGCGACCCGATCCTCTCGGAGAAGCTCCGTCGGGCCATCGAGGCGGGGCTCCTCCCCGTTCTCTGCGTCGGGGAAACTCTCGCCGAGCGCGAGTCGGGCCGTGCGCACGATGTGATCGAAACCCAGCTGCGGGGCTGCCTGAGCGCACATTCCGAGGACGCGATGGCGCGGCTCGTCGTGGCCTACGAACCGGTCTGGGCCATCGGCACCGGGCGCACGGCCACCCCCGACGACGCGGCCGACGCCCATCGAACGGTTCGGCGCACGCTTGCCGATCTGTATAGTGCTCGGTTCTCCGATTCGGTCCGTGTCATCTACGGCGGGTCGGTGAACGCGAAGAACGCAGCCGAGCTCTTCCTTCGGGAGGAGATCGACGGCGGGCTCGTCGGTGGTGCGTCGCTGAAGGCCGACGAGTTCACCGCGATCCTGGCCGCCGCCTCGGCGCGGGCAACGCGCTAGCGCTCGGCGCAAGTCGAGGCACGGCAGTTACTTCATCGCGCGGGACTTCAACGCGCAGGGCTTTCCCCCGCAGGCACACCGTCCATGACCTCGATCCTCTTCGGCATCTTCACCGGCCTCTTCATCGTCGTCTCGATCATCCTCGTGTTCATCGTTCTGGTGCAGCGTCCCCAGGGCGGCGGACTGACGGGCGCGTTCGGCGGCGGCGGCGGCACCGACACCGCGTTCGGCGGCCGCACGGGCGACGCGCTGACGGTCGCGACGATCACCGCGTTCACGATCTACCTGCTGCTCGGCATCGGACTGAACATCACGGGCAACCTGAAGCGCAAGCAGGCGATCGAGGCCGCGAACGCGCCCGCGCAGACGGCCGAGCCCGAGACGCCCGCGACCGAGACGATTCCCGTGGCGCCCATCACCGTGCCCGTGACCGGGACCGAGCCCGCGCCCGCACCTGCCCCCGTCGACGAAAACCAGCCGCGCCCCGCCGATCCGAACGCGATCCCGCTTCCGCCCGGAGCGCCTTCCGCCACGCAGGACCCAGCCGCGCCCGCGCCCGCTCCCGCACCTGCGCCCGCCACCGAGCCCGCACCCGCGCCGACGGGCGGCTGACGCATGATCCGCTCGATGACCGGATTCGGAGCCGCATCCGCCGACGCGGACGGCTGTCGCTACTCGGTCGAGATCAAGAGCGTGAACAACCGCTTCTTCAAGGCGGTCGTGCGCGTTCCCGAGGAACTCTCCACGCTCGAGACCGACATCGAGAGCGCCGTGGCCAAGCGCCTCGCGCGCGGCAGCGTGATGGTGCTGGTGCGCTTCGTTCCGGGCGGCGCCGTCGCCGCCGCCGAGGTGAACCCCGACGCCGCGCGCAGCGCGCTCACCGCGCTCATGGCCGCGCTTCCCGCCGAGCTCCGCGACCGCGCCACCGTCGACCTTGGCGCGCTCCTCGCCGTGCCCGGCGTGCTGCGCACCGACGGGGTCGAGCAGCTCGTCGATCTCGCGCGCCCCGTCCTCCTTCGCCTCGCCGACGAGGCCTGCACGCGCGTTCTCGAGATGCGCGCCCGCGAGGGCGAGGGCCTGCACCGCGAGCTCGCGCGCCACGGCGACACGATCGCCTCCGCGCTCGAGCATGTGGCCGTGCGCGCGCCTGCCGCCACCAGCGCCTACCAGGAGCGCCTGCGCACGCGCATGAACACGCTGCTCGCCGAGGTCGGGGCCACCGCCGCCGAGCAGGACCTCCTGCGCGAGGTCGCCGTGTTCGCCGAGCGCTCCGATGTGGCCGAGGAGGTCGCGCGCCTGCGCGGGCACCTCGCGCAGTTCGCGCAGGTGATCTCGCCCGCGCACGCCGAGCCCGCCGGCCGCACGCTCGACTTCCTCTCGCAGGAGATGCTGCGCGAGGCGAACACCATCGCGTCGAAGTCGCAGGATGTCGAGATCGCGCGACGCGTGGTCGAGATGAAGACCGCGATCGACCGCATCAAGGAACAGGCCGCCAACGCGGAGTGACGCCGTGCGCGAACGCGACGCCGACGACGGGGTCCAGAAGCCGCTCGACGACACCGCGTCGCTCGGACGCGAGCGATTCCAGTCGCGCGAGCTCACCAAGGTCCTCTCGCACTGGGATCTCGGCGTGATCAGCGAGATCCGCGAGTACCGCCACGGCTCGCGCCGTTCGCCCAAGCTGCGCATCGCGGCGGAGCTCGGCGACTTCCTGCTGAAGCGCAAGGCGGGCGGCCACCGCGAGGACCGCGCGCAGTGCTGCCATGCGCTGCAGATCGAGGCCGAGCGCGCAGGCGTTCCCGTGGCCGCGCTCGTGCCGCGTCGCAACGGACGCACGCTGCTCGCCTTCGACGGCAGGCTCTACGAGTGCTTCCGCTGGATCCCGGGCACCCGCTACATCCGCAGGCCCGAGCAGGCGCGCAACGCGGGCATCGCGCTCGCGCGGCTTCACGCGGCCTTCGCGGGCCACGCGGGCCACGACGAGCTTCCCGAGGGCGGCTTCTCCGACACCGAGACCGTGCGCGCCCAGCTCGCGCGCGCCCTCGAGCGGACGCGCGAGGCGGGCGCCGCGGCCGCGGCGGACCTCGATGCCGTGGCCTCGCGCCTGCACGCGGCGCTCGACCGCGTCGAATCGAAGCTGGTCGCGCGCGGTCATCCGCTCGAGCGCCCCGAGATCTGCCACGGCGACTTCCACTCGGGAAACACGCTGTGGAACGACGACACGCTGGCCGCCGTGATCGACTTCGACAGCGCGCGCCGCGAGTCGCACGCGGCCGAGATCGCCAACGCCGCGCTGCACTTCGCGATGCGCCCGCGCCGCAGCGACGCGCCCGACTCGTGGGCCGTCGCGCTCGACGCCGACTGCCTGCGCGGCTTCATGCAGGGCTACTTCGCGTTCCCGCCCATCGACCCCGACCGAATCGGGCCGATGGTGCCGTGGTTGATGCAGGCGGCGGTCATCGCCGAAACCGCCGCGCCGATCGCGCGCGACGGCGATTTCGCGGGGATTCCCGCGCTTCCCATCCTGCGCTACGCGGCCGATGTCAACGAGTGGATCGCCGCGCGCTCGCGCGCGATCTCCGACACCACGCGCCAATAGCGCGTGCGCCGCCGCACCTCCGTGCTACGCTTCGGCCGTGACGACCGTCGCCCACGCCATCCTTGCGCTCGCAGCCCTCGCGCATCCCATGCAGGACGCGCAGCCGAGGCCCGTCGACCGCCAGGAGCCCGCCGCCATCGAGATCGTGCGGCCGAAGCAGGATGCGAAGCCGAAGCCGCAGTTCGTGAATCCGCAGTTCGTGAACCCGCAGCCGATCCCCCTGCGCGGCGGCATCGACACCAAGGTGAACTTCGAGCCGCGCCTGCCGAGCGACGACGAACTCTCGCGCGTCGAGGTTCCGCCCGAGCTGGTGCGGCTCGCGCGCGCGCTCGACGCCGGCACCTACGCCGAGCGCGCGGCCGCGCGCACCGCGGTCATCGACCGCAAGGCCTCGCCCAACGAGCTGATGGCGCTGCTCCTTCGCAAGGATCTCTCGCCCGAGGCGCGCCATGTGCTGGTCGCCGTGCTCGAGGACCGCATCATGAACGCGCCGCGCGGCGCGCTCGGGATCCGCATGGAAGGTCTCGGCGAGCCGGGTGGAGGCGTGCGCGTGAGCGGGTTGGTGGCGGGCATGCCCGCCGAGCGCGTGCTGCAGCCGGGCGACATCGTGCTCCATGTGAACGGCAGCGATCTCGCCGACCGCAGCGACCTCGTGCGCGCGGTGCAGTCGCTGCCGCCCGGCACCGAGGTGAAGATGAAGGTCCGCCGCGCCAAGCGCGATCCGCAGGGCAAGCCCGTGATCGGCGCCGATGGCCGCGAGGAGAACGAGGACATCGCCGTCGTGGTTCGCCTCGGGTCGACCGACGACCTCGAGCGCGGCGATCCGCAGCAGCCGCAGGGGATGGGCGTGATGAACGCGCTCACGCTCGAACGCGCGGTGACCGCGACCGAGGCGAAGCGCCGCTTCACGCCCGCACCCGCCGAAGTGCCGTTCCCGGGCCGCGCCAAGGCGGCCGACCCCGCGCCGCTCGTGACCGTCGAATCGCTGCGCCGCACGCTCATGGAGGCGCAGCTTGCGGGCGGCGATGCCGAGCTCGTGGCGATGTTCCGCATGCGCCTCGACAAGATCGCGACGCAGCTCGAGCTGTCGCGCGACCCCGCGGGTCGCGAGGCATGGCAGCGCGAGCTCGAGGCGCTCGAGATCGAGATGCGCGGCGCGTTCGAGTGAGTTCGCCGCGCGGGGTCAGCCGAGCGGATTTCGGAAGTGCGCGTTCTGGATCGGCACCACGACCTCGAGCACATGCTGCAGGATCTCGGCGGGCGAACCCATCGCGTTCACCTCGCGCACGATCGACCTCGGGTAGTAGTCGAGCACGGGTCGCGTCTCCCGCTCGTACACCTCGAAGCGCCTGCGGATGACCTTCTCGTCCGCGTCGTCGATGCGGTTCTCCTTGAGCGCGCGGCGGCGCATGCGCGTCACCATCTGCTCGATGTCGGGGCACACGAG
>JBJTOV010000318.1:0-10422 GCA_046074745.1 Planctomycetota bacterium
CGCACGGATGTCGCCCGAGCGCGCATAGCCCTTCTTGCGATAGGACTGGATCTGCACGCCATTCTTGTTGCTCTTGAGATGGCGGCTGTGGGGGCGCCCAAACCGGATCTTGCCGGTCTTGGTCACCTTGATGCGCTTGGCGAGGCCCTTGTGGCTCTTGTTCTTAGGCATGGGAAGCTCCCGTTCGGGGGAATCGGGGACGATAGCAGAACCCTGCGGAACTTCAACCGCGTTGAGGCGACGGCGAGCGTTATCGGCCGAAACGGCGCTTGCGGCGCGGCGGTCAGCCGCACCAACCCTCACTGGATCAGGAACACATCGATTCCGAGCCACTCCGAGGGGGAGTCGAGGTCGTCCTCGAGGCCGCCGAGGTCCATCGGGAGCCAGAGGTTCTCCTCGTGCGCGGGCAGCCCGCCGAATGCGGGCAGCATCAGGACTGGCGATCGCACGAACTCCACGGAGCCGTCGGTGAAGAGCATGTTCTGGCCCTCGCCGCCGTGTTCCTCGCTGTTGAGCGTGAGTTGAGCCACGATCGTTCCGCGCCGGGTCAGGTCGATCACGGGGTTTCGGTCGGACACGATCGGGATGCGCGCCGCCCCGCGCCAGGCGTGCGTGGCCTTCGGCGAGTGCGCCTGCATGGCGTAGCCGCCACGCGAAGCGCTGTTGGTGCAGGCGACGCAATCGGGACCGCAGTAGCCGGCGTCGGAGAGAACCGAAAGATTGCGAGCGCCCGAGTAGTCGTTCCACGACTTGAAGGCCGACAGGTCCGGGCCGAATCCCGCGGCGATCGGCATCGAGCGGAAGTCGCCGTGATAGGTGTCGAGGGCGGACGCGAGCTGGTTCATGTTGTCGGCGCATCGCGCGGCGCCGTTCATGTCGCGGATGCCGTTGAGCATCGGGAACACGATCGACATCGCCACGAGAACCACGCACGCGACCGCGACGATCTCGCGCCATCTCCCGTGCACGAACGGCCGGGCCGGCGCCGTCGGACGGATGCGCATGCGGTCCTCACGCTCGCGCTCGGCGACCGCGATGCGCGCGAGCGTGGCATCGACGAGCGCTGGGTCGGGAGCGCTGACGGGCACTTGGTTGAGTCGACCGAAGAGGAGCGCGGCGGCGCGGACGCGCTCGGCGAGCTCGGGTCGCGCGGCGGCGGCGCGATCGGCATCGAAGCCATGATCGACAAGCAGGTCGACCGCATCGGCGTCCGCGGGATTGAGCAGTGGCGCATGCGCCGGGGCATGGCCATCCTGGTCAGGCATCGGATCGATCGTGCCGTCATCCGTCATGGCTGTCCCTTCGCGGAGTTCCTGCCGACAGCGGGTTTCGAGGTGGTGGGCGCGGGAGTCTCGGCGTCGATTCCGCGGCGGGCGCACGCGAGTTTCCAGCTGGTGGCGAAGGAGCCGACCGCGGCGTGCAGGCGGCTCTTCACGGTTCCGAGCGGAAGGCCAAGGCTGTCCGCGATCTGCGCGTAGCTGAGCTTCTGGAAGTACGCGAGCAGCAGGATCTCGCGGAAATGCGAAGGCAGGTCCTCGACGACCGTCTTCACCAGCGCCGCTTCGTCGCCCCGCTCGAGCGTGGACGAGGGTGCGTCGGGCGGAGCCTCGAGCAGATCAGCCATCGCGCCGTCGCCGTTCTCACCCATCGGCGCATCGATGGAGAACGCGCGGCGCCGCTTCTGCCTGCGCAGGAAGTCCCGGCCCTTGTTGGCCGCGATCGTGTAGAGCCACGGCTTGAAGCGCCGCTCTGAGTCAAACGACTCGGCCGACAGATGGACCTGCAGGAAGGCCTCCTGGAACACATCGTCGGCCCCAGCAGAGGTGCCGACGAGCCGCGACAGGAAGCCATGCAACTCGCCCTGGTATCGGCGGATGAGAGCGGGGAGCGCCCCCGCGTCGCCGGTGCGGTGCGCGACGATCAGCTCCTCGTCGCTGCGGGGGTCGGCCTTGAACTTGTACGCGTCGTCCTGCACGGCTCGGGTTGGCAAGATAGCCGAGACGGCTCTGGCGCCGATCCGCCGCACCTTGCCGATCGCCCGCGCGCCGACGGCCGATAGGGCATCGGCGGCGGCGCCGAGGGCGTCGGCAGTGGGAGCAAGGGGGCAGGCCGAGGGGACGGGCACGGCTATGGCACGCGGCATGGCCGCGCTACGGCGAGGGGCGTGTCGTTGGTTCGGGGGTGGCACGGTTTTCAAGGAACAATGCCGACGCCCGCGACTTGTCGGACGCTCGAAGCGCGCTCGGTGCCAGTCAGGTGCCGCGGAGGTGCCGGGTTCGCCTGGTAGGTGCCAGGGAGGTGCCAGGCACCTTCGTCAATGGGAGCTATCTTCTTGGCATATTGGTTCGACAGGGGGTTTCCCGAGTTCGCTGGTTCCCGTCGCGGTCGCAGTTGAAGCGATGGGACGGTGCCGTGGCGGTGGCGGGGAGGTGCCGGGCGTACCCGGCAGGTGCACGGCAGGTGCCAGGCACCGTTCGAGAGGGGGGATTGTGCACAACCTGTCCATCGGAGCGCCCGTCTCCCCCCCGCACGAAACTCGTCCCATGCCCTTCCGTTCCGGCGCCATCTCCTACCGACGCTTCGATGTCTCGGGCCAAGCCCCCGACCTCATGGACCCCAAGTTCTTCGCCGCCCTGCGGGAGAACGCGCTCGGCGAGCTCGAGCCCATGAAGCCGGGCGAGGTCCATGTCGGATGGACCGCCGGCCGCCACCTCTTCGATCGCGGATTCGACTACGAGCGCGTCGGATTCGGCAGTGGTGCGCTGCTCGGGTTCCGTGTCGACTCGGTCGCCGTACCGCCCGAGATCAAGAAGGCCTATGTCGCGATGGCTGAAGATGCGCGGCTCGTGCCGTCGAAGGATGGCGGCGGCGCGTTCCTGCCGCGGAATGCCCGCAAGGAGGCGCGGGAGGACGCGCTGCGCCGCATCGAGGAAGAGATCGCGGACGGGCGGTACCGGCGTCCGAAGCACATCCCCATCTGGTGGGACTTTTCGCGCAGCACGATCTACGCGCCGGTCTCGGCCGACACGCAGGTGCAGGCGCTGCGCAGGCTCGTGCACGACACCTTCGGCGTCACCATCGCGTCGCGTGGATCAGGCACCGTCGCGCTCGACCTGATGCGCGCGAAGGGCCGCACCGGAGACTACGACGATCTGCGCGCCGAGCCGATGTCGAGCGCACCGCCCGAGATCGAACTCGCGCGCGAAGCAGGCGCGCGTGCGTCGGCCGAACGGCCCGAGATGCCATGGGCCACGCAGGAACCGCAGGATTTCCTCGGAAATCTCTTCCTGCTCTGGCTCTGGTGGCACTGCGACACGCGCGAAGGCCTTGTCGATACGGGCGAAGGCGAGGTCGCCGTCGTCATCGACAAGGCGCTCGACCTCGAGTGCGCGTGGGGCCTTTCCGGCCGCACCAGCCTTCGCGGCGATGCGCCCACGCGGCGCGCCGAGACTGCGCGCGCCGTGCAGCTTGGCAAGTGGCCGCGCAAGGTCGGGCTCACGCTCGCGCAGTTCGGGCGGCAGTGGGAGTGCTCGCTGCAGGGCGACCGCTTCGAGGTCTCGGGACTGAAGCTTCCGAAGCCCGAGGAGAAGCCGCAGTCGCTGCGCGCAGCGCTCGAGGAACGCCTCGACAGCTTCGCCACCTTCGACAGCGCGCTGATGTCGCTCTACCGCGCGTTCGTGGCCGAGCGCTGCAGCCCGTCGTGGCCCACGCGCCGCGCGGAGATGCGCGCATGGATTTCAGAACTCGGCGCCGCGCGCCGCATGGTGGCCGTGAACGCCTGAGACCCGGCGCGTGCTCGCGTGCCATGCGCCGCATCCACGCGCCGCATCCACGCGTCACGCCCCGCGCACCGCATCGATGAACGCCCTGATCCGCGCGTGATCCTTCACGCCCCGCGCGCGCTCGACGCCGCTCGAGACATCGACGCCTGCGGGCCGCGCCGCCCGCACGGCCTGCGCCACATTCGACGGATCGAGCCCGCCCGCAAGAAGCGTGCGCCGCCGCACCGCGTCGGGCAGCGCGCCGAGCGCCGCGTGGTCGAACGCCACGCCGCTTCCCGCCTCGGGGCCATCGACCACGAGCCGCGACACATGCGGCGCACCCATCCACGCGTCGACCGCTTCCACCGAGAAATGCAGGCCCTTCCACACCTCCCACGCCGCGGCGCCGCCTGCGAAGCGCTCGAGGTCTGCGGGCTCCTCGATCCCATGGAACTGGAGGATGGGAAACGCCTCGAGCACCTTCTTGGTCTCGACATCGAGCGGCAGCCGCAGCACCGCCACGGGCATCGCGCCCGCATCGGCGATCGCAAGCGCAAGGTCGCCCGCCACCGACGGATCGACGAAGCGCGGGCTTCCGCGCACAAGCACCACGCCCACGAAGTGCGCGCCAGCATCCGCGGCAACCTCCGCGGTGGCGCGGTCTCGGACCCCGCAGATCTTGACCAGCGTCTGCGCGCTCATGCCTGCGCCTCCGCGCGAAGCGCAAGCAGCAGGTCGCGCCGCGCACCCTCGAGCCGCAGCGGGTCGAGGCCCTCGAGCGCCGCGCGCGCCCGTGCAGGCTCGCGCAGGCGTCGCACCAGGATCACGCCGAGCATGAGCCGCGCGTCGTCGGCGCCGCCCTCGCGCGCGAACCGCTCGAGGTACCGCTCGTACGCAGTCGCCGCGGTGCGGTCGTCGCCGCGCGCCGCGAGTTCGTTCGCGACATCGATCTGCAGCGCCGCGGGCAGCGTGGCGGTCGGCAGCGACGCCAGCAGCTCCTTGTAGAGGTTCGCAGCCAGCGTGTAGTCGCGCTCGCGGTGCGCCGCGGCGATCGCCGAGCGAAGCGCGCGCTGGCCCGGCGTCTCGAGGTCCACGCCACCCGCCGCCACGCGCGCCGCAACCGGTCCATCGGCCACGCCGACACCAAGCCCTTGCGCGGCGGCGCGCAGTTGGCGCCGCCTGCGCCACTGCCTGATCAGGAAGAAGAGGTCGAAGTCGTTCCTCTTGAGAACGCCCGTTCCGAGGAGCGCCACGCACACGACGAGCCCGAACGCCAGTCCCGAGAGGTGCGCGATCGTGCCGACCCCCGAATCGGTGAACTTGAAGGCATCGAGGCAGGTGTCGACGAGGTCGATGGCCGCGTAAAGACCGAGAAGCCACGCCGCGGGCATCGCCACCCGCATCAGAGGCAGCAGCCAGATCCCGTGCACATTGCCCCTCGGATGAAGGGCGAGGAACGCCCCGGCCACCACGGAAACCGAGCCGCTTGCGCCGATCGCGGAGCCGCCCGCCACCCACACCTGCACCAGGCCCGCGAGCGCGCCCCCCGCGAGGTACAGCGCGAGGAACCCAACGCGTCCGAGCCGCCCCTCGACCACCGCGCCGAAGGCCCACAGAAACACCATGTTGCTGAGAACATGTCCCATCGAGCGGGGATCGTGCAGGAACTGGTAGCTGAACGGCTGCCACCAGCGCATGCCATGCGCGGTGATGTGGCCGAAGTCGTAGAGGCCCTCGAGGTCGAGCCGGCCCTGCCGTGCCAGCAGCCACCCCCCGAAGTAGATCAGGAGATTGACCGCAACCAGAACGGGCACGACGATCGCCCGACGGCCTCGGTTCTGATCGGTTCCAATGGGGATGAACACGGCGAGAAGCGTATCGGATGGCTTGCCGCGCGGCACGCGACGGCCGCGCGAACTTCGGCCCCGAGACCGCATGGAACCCCGCGTCGGGCCGCGGGATCCGCTAGCATCTTCCCTTCCTCGCATCCCATCCGAACGGCGCGGCGAACCAGTTGCCCGCGCCCACGGGGCGGTCGGGGAGAAAGACCCTGCGGTCGAGCCCGCGCCGAACCAGTGCGCCGGCGCTGCTCGCCCGCCCGCTCCGAACCGACGAACCAGAACCATGACCACGATGCAAGCCGCTCCGACCGGACCGATCTTCGACAAGGGCCTCGCGAACACGATCGCGGCCGAGACGCAGATGTCGTTCATCGACGGCGGCAAGGGAGTGCTCGAGTATGTCGGCATCGACATCGACGCGCTCGCGCGCAACTCGACCTACGAGGAGACCGTCTACCTCCTCTGGAACTGCCGTCTGCCCAAGCAGCACGAGCTCGACGCGCTGAAGTCGGCGCTCCAGGCCGAGTACGAGATCCCCGACGCGATCTACGACATGATCGCGTCGTTCCCGAAGGACGCCGTGCCCATGCACGCGCTTCGGACGCTGGTTTCGGCGCTCGCGCTGCACGACGCCGACGCCGAGTCGAGCGAGACCACGGCGCCGGGCATCGAGCGCGCGAAGCGCCAGGCGCTGCGCCTCGTTGCGAAGACGCCGACCCTGATCGCGAACTTCGACCGCCACCGCGCGGGCAAGCCGTTCGTTCGCCCGAACAAGGGCTACGACATCGCCACCAACTTCCTCTGGATGCTGAACGGCGAGAAGCCGACCGAGGCGATGGCCCGCGGGCTCGATGTCTGCCTGATCCTCCACGCCGACCACGGCCTGAACGCCTCGACCTTCGCCGCGCGCGTGACCATCGCGACGCTGAGCGACATGTACAGCGCGATGACCACCGCGGTCGGCACGCTGAAGGGCCCGCTCCACGGCGGCGCCAACGAGGAAGTGATGATCATGCTCGACGAGATCGGCTCGATGGAGAATGTCGAGCCGTTCGTGAAGGGCAAGCTCGAGCGCAAGGAGCTCATCATGGGCTTCGGTCACCGCGTCTACAAGGCGTACGACCCGCGCGCGACCTACCTGAAGACCTTCGCGAAGCAGATCGCCACCGACACGGGCAACCTGAAGCTCTTCGAAATGAGCCAGCGGATCGAAGGCATCGTGCTCGCCGCCAAGGCCGACAAGGGAATCTTCCCGAATGTCGACTTCTACAGCGCGACCACCTACCACTGCCTCGGCATCAAGACCGATCTCTTCACCTGCATGTTCGCGATGAGCCGCATGTCGGGCTGGGCCGGCCACTGCATCGAGCAGCTGCAGGACAACCGCCTGATCCGCCCGCAGGCCAAGTACAACGGGCCGCACGCGGCGCCGTATGTGCCGATGGCGCAGCGCTGAGCGGATCGCCGCGAGACGACGCCCGAACCACGCGTACACCACAAACGGCCGCGGAACCCGCGGCCGTTTGCATTCCGTGGCGGCTTCCCGCGCTACTTCGACTGCGGGTACACCAGCATGCGGTCGTGGCAGAGCAGGACGACATCGTCCATTCCGTCGCCCGTGACATCGGCGATCACCGACATGCTCGGCTCGTACTCGCGCGGCTCGCCGCCCTGGAAGATGCGCGACTCGAACACCTTGAAGCGCGAGATCGGCACGAGGCGCCCCGACTGGCTGAACGAGAGGATGCCGAGCGTCTGCTCGCCCGCGTCGAGCACGACGAGGTCCTGGTAGCCGTCGCCGTTGATGTCGCCCGCCGAGAGCTCGTGGTCGACCTGCTGCGGCCTGTCGGCGCGGTAGCTCGCGATCTCCTCGAAGGTGCTGCGGCCGCCCTCGAGGCGCGCCACCGCGAAGCCGTCGTCACCGATCAGCATCACATCCTGCTCGCCTGAGCCGCCGAACGCGCCCGCGCGCACGCCCGCGAACTTGAAGCCGAGCACCGCGCGCTCGTCGGTCTGCGACCACTGCGACTTCGCGTCCTTCTCGAACACCGCGAGCGCGCCGTTCTCGCGGTCGCCCGCGACGAGCGACGGGCCGCGCACGGTGAGCGACACGAGCTTCGCGTCCGAGCGGCGCGCGTTCATCTGCGCGACGACCTGCCAGCCACTGGTGCCCGCATAGCGCAGCGCGCGGATGAAGTTGCGGTCCGCGATCACCAGCTCCTCCTTGCCGTCGCCGTCCACATCGAACGCGGCCGTGTTGCCCGCGGCCGCGGCCTGCGCGAGGCCGAACTGCGGCATGTCCTTCGACTCGCGCAGCTCGAACGCGCGCTTGCCGTCCTTCTCGACCGACTGCAGCATCGACATCGGCTTGTCGGCGGTGAAGAGCAGCAGGTCGGTGTTGCCGTCCTGGTCGGCATCGAGGTCGAGCAGCGCATCGGGGCCCTTGACCAGCGATCCGAGCTTGACGGTCTCGGGCTGGCCGGAGCCGTCGGCCGCGATGAGGTCGATCTGGTAGTTGCGGCCGTCCTTGGTGACGACCGCCACGCGCGGAGCGCCGCCGATCTCGACGAGCGACAGCACGGCGGGCGTCGCGCCCGCGCTGATCGGCATCGCGGCGGGGAATGCGAGCTTGCCGTCGCTCCACGACGAGCGGCCGACCACGCATTCCTTCTCGCTCAGGACGAACACCTCGTCGCCCGGCTTGCCGTCGACATCGCCCGCGGCGATCGCGTCGATCTCGGCGTAGCTCGGCTGCTCGACGCCTGGCTGCAGGCCGCGGCCCGCGCGCTGGCGGTAGACGGTCACCGAACTCGCGGCGGGGTTGGTGGCGAGCACATCCTGCAGCCCGTCGCCATCGACATCGGCCACGGCGTAGGCGCGCTTCTTCGCGCCCGTGCGCGAGAACACCTCGAGCGCGGCCTCCTTCGAGCCGCTCTGGTCCTCGACGAGCTCCTCGACCACGATGCGCTTGCTCGCCCGCTCGATGCGTGCGAGCAGGTCCTTCGTGCCGCCAGGCAGACGGAAGGCCATCGCCTCGCGCAGCGGCGGCATCTCGAACCGGCGCTGCGAGCCGAGGCGCGCGAAGGGCTTGCCGTCCTTCTCCTCCACGCTCGCCTGCCACAGGCGGATGGGCGCGGGGTTGTCGGGCGCCACGCCCACGAGGTCGTTGTGCCCGTCGCCGTCGAAGTCGCCGACGACGAGTGCCACGATCGGCTCGCCCGAGCCGAGCTCGATCGCCTCGCCGAGCTTGCTGCCCTCGAGCGGCCACACGGTCGCCTGGCCGCCCACGATCGCCGCGAGGTCGGGGCGCGAGTCGCCCACGAGGTCGACCACCATGAAGCCGTCGCGGCTCTGCGACAGACCCTTCTGCGGCACGCGGCGCTCGACCTCGAACACGCCCGGCTTGACCTGCTTCATGAACACGATCGTGCCCGGCTGGCCCGCGTACACGATGTCGAGCAGGCCGTCGCCGTTGAAGTCGAACGGCGCGATCGCGCTCACTGCGTGCGCCACGGGAACCTCGATCCGCTCGTAGCGCCAGTGCGGCGGAACCTCGTTCACGCTCGTCCGCGCGGGCGGCGGGTCGTCGGGCGACGCGTCCTTCTTCTGGACATGCAGCTCGAGGCGGCTCTTGAAGTTGTTGGCCGCCACGAGGTCGATGCGGCCATCCCCGTTGAAGTCGCCGTTCGCGATCGGGCCTGCGTTCGGGTCGATCTTGACGACTTCGAGGCCGTCGAATCCGAAGTGCGACGCGGCGTCGTCCTGCGCACGGGCGTGCGCGGCTGCGGCGATGGCGGGAAGCAGGGCGGTGGACAGCAGGGCGGCTCGGAGTCGCGTCTTCACGGTGTCGTCCTTCGGGTTCGGGGGCGCTTCGAAAGCCGCAGCGCGCTGCGGCAGGTCGGTATAGTACGGCCTCCCATGAACGCCACCCGCTCCATCGTCGCGATCCTTGCGGTTTCCGTCGCAGGCCTGGCCGCCCAGCCCGCCCTCGGAGACGGAGGCGATGTCGTCACGCTGAAGAGCGGTGCATCGGTGAGCGGAACCGTGCTCAAGCGCACCGACCGCCGCGTGTGGGTCGATGTCGGCACCGATGTCCTCAGCTTCTCGATGGACGATGTCGCCTCGGTCGAGTCGGAGAACGCGTCTGCCAAGATCGAGACCAGGCTCGACTCGCTGTTCTCGACCGCGAACGGCCTCGCCGAGCTTCCGCCGCGCGAGCAGGCGAAGAATGTCGGGCCCGCCGTGATCAAGGTGTCGACGCCCAGTGGGCTCGGCTCTGGTGTGATCCTGTCGCGCGACGGCTACGCCATCACGAACGCGCATGTCGTGCAGGGCGAGACCAACCTGCGCGCCACGGTGTGGTTCGGCCAGGCCGACGGCACGCTGAAGCGCACCGACATCGATGACATCGAGCTTGTCGCCATCAACAACCAGGTCGACCTTGCGCTCGTCAAGCTGAAGCACCCCGACGGCAAGGACTTCGTGTTCGCGCCCGTGCAGGACGCCGAGAAGCTCGAGATCGGCCAGAGCGTGTTCGCGATCGGCAATCCGCTTGGCCTCGAGCGCACGCTCACGCAGGGCGTGGTGTCGACCACGCAGCGGAATTTCGACGGCCTGACCTACATCCAGACCGACACGCCCATCAACCCGGGCAACTCAGGCGGCCCGCTCTTCAACACCAAGGGCGAGGTCATCGGGATCACCAACATGGGGATCCGCGGCGGCGAGGCGCTCGGCTTCGCCATTCCCGCCCGCTATGTGAAGGACTTCATCCGCAACCGCGAGGCGTTCGCCTACGACCGGAACAACCCGAATTCGGG
>JBJTOV010000319.1:0-7174 GCA_046074745.1 Planctomycetota bacterium
CGTCGGCTTCCGCGTCGCGCGCAACCCCTGAGCAGGAGCACGCCCGATGCACGCCCCGCACGCCGCCATCTTCGACCTCGACGGAACGCTCGTCGACAGCTACGACGCGCACTTCGAGGCGTGGCGCAGGATCAGCGCGCGCCACGGCGTCGAGGTGACCGTCGACGACTACTACGCGCACTTCGGGCGCCGCAACGAGGACCTGCTGCGCGAATGCTGGCTGCGCGCGGGCCGCGGAACGCTCGCGCTCGACGAGATCGCGGAGCTCGACCACGAGAAGGAGGCCGCGTACCGCGAGATCGTGTCGGCGCGGTTTCCGATCATGGACGGTGCGCGCGAGCTCGTCGCGGCGCTGCGCGCGGCGGGCTTCCGCACGGCCGTCGGCTCGTCGGGGCCGCCGCTCAATGTGCAGCGCGCCATCGACGGGCTCGCGCTCGAGGGCGCGTTCGACGCGGTGGTCACGGGCCGCGATGTGCGACGGTCGAAGCCCGATCCCGAGTGCTTCCTGCTCGCCGCGTCGAAGGTGGGCGTCGATCCCGCGCGCTGCGTGGTGTTCGAGGACGCGCCCGCGGGCATCACCGCCGCGAAAGCCGCGGGCATGCGCTGCATCGCGATCACCTCGAAGGGCCACACGCCCGAACGCCAGCGCGACGCCGACCTCGTGTTCGCCAGCGTCGCCGAGGTCACCGTCGACGCGGTGCGCGGGCTTCTCGCGTAGACTCGCCGCCACAGGAAACCCCATGGATCCCCGCTACAACCAGCTCGCCGACCTCCTCGTCCGCCACTCGACGAAGCTCGCGCAGGACGAGCATGTCCTGATCGAGGCGTTCGACATCCCCGTCGAGATGACCCTCGCGCTCGTCCGCGCGGCGCGCGCCGCGGGCGCGCACCCGCATGTCGCCGAGCGCTCGGGCCGCATCATGGCCGAGCTCGCGCGCGGCGGCGAGAAGGGCCTCGCCTGCTGGGGCGAGTACGACCTCGAGCGCATGAAGCGCATGCATGCGTACATCGGCCTGCGCGGCGGCCACAATGTGAGCGAGGCCACCATCGCCACGGGCGAGGACATGAAGCGCACCGCGCGGCTCTACCAGAAGCCCGTGCACTTCGAGCAGCGCGTGAACCGCACCAAGTGGTGCGTGCTGCGCTGGCCGAGCCCGTCGATGGCGCAGCTCGCGCAGAAGTCGACCGAGCAGTTCGAGGACTTCTACTTCAAGGTCTGCTGCGTGGACTACGCGCGCATGGACGCCGCGTGCGCGCCGCTCGCCGCGCGCATGCGCCGCACCGACATGGTGCGCATCAAGGGACCGGGCGACACCGATCTCTCGTTCTCGATCAAGGGGATCGGCGTCGTTCCGTGCTGCGGCGACAAGAACATCCCCGACGGCGAGTGCTTCACAGCGCCCGTGCGCGACAGCGTGAACGGCGTGCTGCAGTACAACACGCCCACGGTCTACAACGGCCAGAGCTTCGAGAACCTGCGGTTCGTGTTCCGCAACGGCAGGATCGTCGAGGCGACCTGCCAAGGTGACAATGCAAAGCTGAACGAGATCCTCGACACCGACGAGGGCGCGCGGTACATCGGCGAGTTCGCGATCGGGTTCAACCCGTACATCACGCACGCGATGAAGGACATCCTGTTCGACGAGAAGATCGCGGGATCGTTCCACTTCACGCCGGGGCGCTGCTACGAGGACACGCAGAACCACAACGCGAGCGAGATCCACTGGGACCTGGTGTGCATCCAGCGCGCGGACCACGGTGGCGGCACGATCGAGTTCGACGGAGAGCTGATCCGCAAGGACGGAATGTTCGTGCCGGAGGAGCTGAGGGGTCTGAACCCGGACAGACTGGGCTGAGGACGGGCGGAAGCCGGGCGCGTCTGGAGCGCGCGGTGCGTCTGCGCCCCCCACCCCCGGCAGGTGCCTGGCACGTGCCGTGCACTGCCTGGCACTCCCTGGCACGTGCCGTGCACGCCGATCCAGCAGGCCTTCCGAGTCTGTTGTGGCCCTTTTTCGCCGCCAGAGCGGTGCTTTCGCCACCCCACGGCCAACGATGGGTTGTGCACGGCACATGCCACGCAGTGCCGCGCACTGCACGGCACGTGCCAGGCACGCGTGCGGCGGGGTCGGGGTCCGCCCAGAAGCCCGCCCAGCGACCCGCTCGGACGCCCAACGCCAAAAACAGAGCGAGCCGCCCTGTTGAGAGCGGCCCGCCCCAAGGTGTCGTCTGTGTACGGCGTCGTCCGCCTCAGCGCGCGCGGCGCGACGCGAGATCGCGCACCAGCTGCATCGCCTGCATTCCGCGCGGTTCGTCCTCGCGGTACACGCCGCGGCGCGCGAAGGTCGCCATCTGCGCCTCGTGCGAGCGAACGCCGCGCATGCGCATGCACATGTGCTCGCCCTCGACCATCACGATCGCTCCCGCCACATCGAGGTGCTCCACCAATGCATCCGCGATCTGGTCGGTGAGGCGCTCCTGCAGCTGCGGGCGCCGTGCATACACCTCCACCGTGCGCGCCAGCTTCGACAGCCCCACCACGCGTCCGTGCCGCGGCAGATACGCCACATGCGCCTGGCCGTGGAACGGCAAAAGGTGATGTTCGCACACCGAGAAGAAGTTGATGTTGGTGACGGTGATCAGCTCCTCGGAACGCTGCTCGAAGGTGCGCGCGAGATGCTCCGCCGAATCCTCGCGGAGCCCGCGGAAGAGCTCGGTCCACGCCTTGGCCACGCGCTTCGGCGTGTCCTGCAGGCCATCGCGGTCGGGGTCCTCTCCCACCGCGAGCAGCATTTCCCGCACCGCGCGCGCGAGCCGCGCCTGATCGACCTCCCGGCACGAGGCGCCATCGGCAAGGTCATCGAGTTCGGAGTGGAGATGCAGGGCGGACTGGGGGGCGATCACGGTGGCTCCTGCCGCGCGTGGCGGCGGAGTCAGATCGCGGCGAACCGCGCCGCAGATTCACCTCCCGACGCAACCGCACCAAAACCAGTCATCGCGCCGAGGTCCGAGAGCATGGCCGCGAGGAGACCCGGCTGGGGAATCCGCACGATCGAATGCATGCATGCGAGCAAACCCACAGACCCGCACACCGACGCGCTCCACAAGCCCACCGCCCCTTCAGAACTTGCCTTCCGCCGCGTCCTCGAGCTTCTTGTTGTACTCCGCCACATCCTCCTCGACCAGCCGCGTGGCGCGCTCCCGCGCCTTGCCGTAGGCCGAGTTCGCACCCTTCTTGGTGCCGAGCGGATCATCGGAAGCGGTCGCCGTGCTCTCGGTCGGCGCGGTCGTGTAGCCGCCTCCGCGCGGCTCCTGATAGTCCTGCTGTCCGCAGCCCGCAAGGACTGCCGCGGCGGCCAAGACCGCAACTCCCGTCGCACGCTGGAATCGCCTGTCGGACATGGTGGTCTCCTCGGATCGCGCAGGTTTCGGAACCGTCGCCTCGCCCCCCGATGCTAGCATCCGCGCCTTCCTCAACGGAGACCCATCATGATCGGAACCACCATCGCCCTTCTGGCCGCCAGCATGACCCTTGCCATGAACCCCCCCGGCACCGACTACACCACCGTTCCGCCCGAGCCCGCCGAGGTCGAGCAGACCCTGTCGGCCGCGCGCGTCACGATGGCGCAGGCCATCGACGCCGCCGAGAAGGCCGCGGGCGGCACCGCGATCGACGCGCGTGCCGTTCTCGCCACGCCGCTCGCCTACGAGGTCTCGGTCGCCGCAGGCGGACTGACCCGCAAGGTCATGGTCGACGCGCAGACCGGCGTCGCCTCGGCGCCCACGCTCACCATCGCGTCCGCGATGAAGATCGCCACCACCAAGCACGACGGCTTCGTCCGCTCGGCCACCATCGACTTCACGGCCGATCCGGTCGTCGCCAAGGTCATGGTGTACGCAGGCGCGAAGGCGTATGAGCTCGTCATCAACGCCAACGACGGCTCGATCGTCTCGGACACCGAGAAGCCCCGCTTCCCCGGCGAGGCGTTCACGGGCGAGATCGTCGAGCTTCCGAGCGGCCTCAAGTATGTCGACCTCAAGGAAGGCACGGGCGCGACGCCCGCAAGCCGCAACTCGACCGTCAAGGTCCACTACTCGGGCTGGCTCACCGACGGCACGAAGTTCGACTCGAGCCTCGACCGCGGCCAGCCCGCGCAGTTCATGCTCGGCGGCGTGATCGCAGGCTGGACCGAGGGCGTCGGCAGCATGAAGATCGGCGGCAAGCGCAAGCTGATCATCCCGTTCGGCCTGGCATACGGCGAGCGCGGCCGCCCGCCGGTCATCCCTGCAAAGGCGACGCTCATCTTCGATGTCGAGCTGCTCGAGGTCACCGAGCCCGCCGCGCCTGCGCCCGGCGGACAGTGAACGCCGGCCCGCGCGCCCGACACCCACACGAACCCCCGCGGGCGGACCACGCGTCCGCCCGCGTCATTTTTCACTTCCCGATCCGCGCACCCGCGCGACAATCGCCGCGTGACCGCCGCCCACCCGACCGCGCCGCCAAGGCGGCCAACCTCGCCCGCGATGCGCATCCTCCGCATGCTCGCGGTCGGATACCTGCTCTGGTGCCTCGTGCTCTCGCTCCTCGAACGCCGCCTCGTCTACCTGCCCGATCTCGCCGGGCCGCCCACGCCCGACGCGCGCATCGACGCCGACCCGCGCATCGAGCGCCTCTGGCTTGCGCACCCTGACGGCACGCGCACCGAGTCATGGCTCGTGCGCGCACCCGCGCCCGCGCGCGGACTCGCCTGCTTCCTGCATGGAAACGGCGAACTGATCGACGGAACCCTGCACGAGGCCCGCATGTGGAACACGCGGGGGTTCGACGCGCTCCTCGTCGAGTACCGCGGCTACGGCCGCAGCGGCGGCACACCGTCGCAGCGCGCGATCGTGCCCGACACGCTGCGCATGGCCGAACTCGCGCTCGGGCGCACAGGCCATGCCTCGTTCATCCTGCACGGACGCTCGCTCGGCACGGGCGTGGCCGCGCAGGTCGCCGCGCTCGCCCCCGCCCGTACCGCCGCGCTCGTGCTCGAGTCGCCATTCACGAGCATCGCGGGCTTCGCATGGCGCTACGGCATCCCGCCCTTCCTCGTTTCGAACTCCTACCGCACCGACGCCGTGCTGCCCGCGCTTGACGCCCCTGTCCTCATCCTGAACGCGCGCGACGACGAGATCATCCCCTTCGACCACGGCGTGCGGCTTGCGAAGCTCGCCCGCAACGCGCGCCATGTCGCGCTCGAGGGCACGCACAACTCGGGCCTTTCCCTCGACCCCGCGTACTGGAACGCCATCGACACGCTGCTCGAGGAAATCGCCCCCGCGACCTCGCCCGCGCGCCGCGTTGCTGAATGACCAGCCTGTTCCGCACGGCACGCGGCGGCTCGTGGCCGCGCGCCACGGGCGCAACCACGCCGCGCGCGGCTCAGCGCGCTCCCACGCCCGCGTAGCGCGACTCGATCGCAAGCACCTTCGCCAGGCGCTTCTCGTGCCGCGCCTCGTGCGTGTACTCCGCGCCGAGGAACGCGCGCACCATCTCCGCGGCCACCGCGGGGCCCACCGTGCGGCCTCCGAGCACGAGCACATTCATCGCGTCGTGCTCGACGCCCTGATGCGCCGAGTAGGTGTCGCTGCAGTTTCCCGCGCGCACTCCGGGAATCTTGTTCGCAGCCACGCTCGCGCCGATGCCCGAACCGCAGAAGAGGATGCCGCGCTCGATCTCGCCGCTCACCACCGCAAGGCCGAGCTTCTCGGCGTAGTCTGGGTAGTCGACCGAATCGGTCGAGTGCGTGCCGAGGTCGAGCAGCTCGTGGCCGAGCGCCTCGATCTCGCGCTTCATCGCTTCCTTCAGCGGAAATCCCGCGTGGTCCGAGGCGACGGCGACCTTCACCGCGCACCCCCGCGCACGCGCGCGAGCGAGCGGCGCGCCGCCTCGGCCACGCGCTCGGGCGTGAAGCCGAAGTGCTGCGCCAGGTCCTTTGCGGGCGCGCTCGCGCCGAAGCCCGTCATGCCGACCGTCTCGCCCTCGAGGCCCGCGTAGCGGTCCCAGCCCACGGTGCTCGCGGCCTCGCAGGTCACGCGCGCGCGCACCGACGGCGGAAGCACGGCCGCGCGATACGCGGCGTCCTGCGCGTCGAACAGCGCCGTGCACGGCATGCTCACCACGCGGGCGCGGATCGACTCCTTCGCGAGAAGCTCCTGCGCGGCGAGGCAGAGATGCACCTCGCTGCCCGAGCCGATCAGGATCACATCGGGCGTGCCGCCCTCGGCCTCGGACAGCACATAGCCGCCGAACGCGCAGTTGTCGGCCGCCGCGAAGCGCGTGCGGTCGAGCGTCGGGAGATTCTGCCGCGTCATCGCCATCACCGCGGGGTGGTGCGTGAGCTGCATCGCCAGACGCCAGCACTCGACCACCTCGTTCGCGTCGCACGGACGGAACACATGCATTCCCGGCACCGCGCGCAGGCCGACGAGCTGCTCGATCGGCTGGTGCGTCGGCCCGTCCTCGCCCACGAAGATCGAGTCGTGCGTGAACACATGCGCCACCGGCAGCTCCATGATCGAGCTCAGCCGGATCGCGCCGCGCGCGTAGTCGCTGAAGATCAGGAATCCCGAGCCGTACGGACGCAGCCCCGACAGCGCAAGGCCGTTGCACACCGCCGCCATCGCGTGCTCGCGGATGCCGAAGTGCAGGTTGCGGCCGCCCCGCGCGTTCTTCTGGAAGCTGCCCGCGCCGTCGAAGGTGAGCAGCGTCTTCGTGCTCGGCGCAAGGTCGGCCGAACCGCCGATCATCCACGGAACATTGCGCGCGATCTGGTTGAGCACCTGCCCCGAGGTATTGCGCGTGGCGTTGCCCTTCGCGTCGGCGGGGTACGCCTTCAGGTCCTTGTCCCAGCCTTCGGGCAGCCCGCGGGCGAGCATGGTGCGCACCTCGTCGGCGAGCCACGGATACGCCTTCGCGTACGCCTCGAAGCGCGCGTTCCACTCGGCGCTCGCGGCGGCGCCGCGCGTGCCCACCTTCTCGGCGAAGCGCTCGCGCACGCCGTCAGGCACCAGGAACTTCGCGTCCTCGGGCCAGCCGTACCAGCGCTTGGTGGCGCGGATCTCCTCGTCGCCGAGCGGCTCGCCGTGGGCGCTCGCCGTGTCCTGCTTCTTGGGCGCGCCGTAGCCGATGTGG
>JBJTOV010000320.1:0-5323 GCA_046074745.1 Planctomycetota bacterium
CTCCTGCACGAGCTTCTCCATCGAAGCGCCGCCGAACGCGCGCATGCGCTCCACCGCGCCACCCGCGTTGAACTCGACGCGCCGGAAGCACTCGGTGTCGAGGCTCACCACCACGCCGTCCACGCCCTCGTCGTCGACCAGGAGGTTCGCGCCCGATCCGAGCACGCGCAGCGGCACATCGTCGCGGCGGCAGCGGCGCACCAGCGTCTCGAGCGCCTCGACCGTGTTCGGCTTGATCAGAAGGTCGGCGGTGCCGCCGATCCCGAACCAGGTCAGAGGGCCAAGCGGCACATCCGTCTGCGCCGTCACATCGAGGTCGGAGTACAGGCTCGAGGGGCTGGCCACGGTCATGCAACGGCCTCGGAGCCGCCCGAATTCACGAGCCCGCGGCGAAGGAACTCCTTCGCAACCTCGTTGACGGGCCCGGCGCCCATCGTAAGCACCATGTCGCCGTCGACGCAGTTGGCGTCGAGGTGGTCAGCGATCTCGGCGAAGCTGCTGATGTGGATCGCCTGCGTTCCCTGCGCCTGCAGACGGTCGACCAGGTCCTGCGCGCTGACGCGCTGGCGCTCGGCCTCGCTGTCGCGCACGAAGTAGATGTGCGGCACGATCACCAGATCGGCGTGGCTGAAGCTGGTCGCGAACTGGTCGAGCAGGAAGCGCGTGCGACTGTGCTGGTGCGGCTGGAACACGCAGATCAGGCGCCGCGGGTTGCGCGCGGCGCGCAGCGCGCGCAGGGTCTTCTCGCACTCGGTCGGATGGTGGCCGTAGTCGTCGAACACCTCGATCGATGCGCCGCTGCCGATCGAGCGCGTTCCGAGCAGCTGGCTGCGGCGGTCAAGGCCCTTGAAGAGCGCGAGCCCCGCCGCAATGTCGTCCCAGTCGGCGCCGAGCCAGCTGTTGATGATGCCCGCGGCCGCGCTGTTGAGCGCGTTGTGCGCGCCGGGCATGCGGTTCGTCCACTGCGCGATCCAGTGGCCCTCGCGCAGCAGGCCCACGCGGTTCACCTTCGCGTCGTGCACGACCTGGTAGTCGGCGTTCGGCGAGAACCCGAAGGTCGCGACCTCGCAGTCGAGGCCCGCGGCCACCTCGCGGCGGTGCGCGCCTTCCTCGGCGATCAGCAGCTTGCCGCCGAGATCCGCGGGCGGAAGCAGCTTGGCGAAGTCGCGGAAGCTGCCGATGATCTCGGTGAGCGACGCGTAGTAGTCGAGGTGATCCTCCTCGATGTTCCCGATGTAGCCGATGGTGGGGCGGTGCTGGTGGAACGAGCGGTTGAACTCGCACGCCTCGCACACGAGCACGCCGGGATCCCCGAGATTGCGGCCGAACGGAATCGACCGCGCACCCGTGCGCGATCCGCCGCCGATCTGCGCGCAGGTCGCGCCCACGATCACGCTCGGATCAAGCCCGCAGTGGAGCGCCACCCACGAGGTCATCGCGGTGGTGGTGCTCTTCCCGTGGGTACCGGCGATCGACACCGCGGTGCGCCCACGCTGCGCAAGGCCAAGGCCCTCGGCGTAGCTGATCCACTCGACCGACTTCGCGTGCGCGGCCTGGATCTCGGGGTGGTCGGGCTTGATCGCAGCCGACGCGATCACGAGCTCGGTGTCCACGGGCAGCGACTGCATCGCAGGGCCGACGCGCACGGGAATGCCCGCCTCGAGCAGGCGATCGATCGCATCGCCATCGCTCTGGTCGGATCCCGTCACCAGCGCGCCGCGCAGCTTGAGCATCAGCGCAAGGCCGCTCATGCCGCAGCCGCCGATGCCGACGAAGTGGATGCGCTTGCCATGGAAGATCGGGTCGACCTCGACCTGCTTCACGGCGTCGAAGAGCGAGAGGTCGGTCCGCTTTCTGTTCTTGGTCGTGCTCAAAGTCGCGCTCCGTGCGAACCGCTGGCGGCGTCACTGCCTTGCCATGCCCTTCGATCGCTGCGCGTCATGCGCACTCTGCGGGACGCCTGTCCCGCGGCTCGACCTTCTGGCAGGCCCTCTGCGGCTGGTCATTATCGACGAGAACCACCTCGACGCGCCACTTTCCCGCGGGGTGATTTTGCGGATTTCCTGACCGCTCCCGCGTCACGCTCGGGCGCCGTCTCGGACTTCGCGGCGCGCCGTCCGTCGGCGCAGAAGCGACGGCAGATCGCGTCGTCGGCGCACAGCCCGCCGCGCGCCTTGCAGGCGCGGCGCCCGTGGAAGATCAGGAGGTGCGAGAGCAGGCACCACTCCTCGCGCGGAAAGAGCGCCATCAGGTCGCGCTCGATCGCCTGCGGGGTCTTTCCGCGCGACAGCCCCATGCGATGCGAGAGTCGCTCGACATGCGTGTCGACCACCACGCCCTCGTTGATGCCGAAGCAGTTGCCAAGCACCACATTGGCGGTCTTGCGCGCAACTCCGCGTAGGGTCAGCAGTTCCTCCATGGTGCGCGGCACCTCGCCGCCATAGGCCTCGACCAGGCGGCGCGCCGTCTCGTGCACCGCGCGCGCCTTGCTGCGGAAGAGGCCGATCGAGCGGATGTGCGGCTCGATCTCCTCGGGCGTGGCGCGCGAAAGGTCGGCCACGGTCGGGAAGGCGCGGAAGAGGCCCGGCGTGGCGCGGTTCACCGCGACATCGGTGCACTGCGCCGACAGGATGGTGGCGATCAGCAGTTCGTGCGGCTTGGTCCAGTCGAGCTCGCAGTGCGCGTCGGGGTAGCGCTCCTTGAGCGCCGCCAGGAGCTCGGCTGCGCGGGCGCGCTGCGCTGGCGTCTTGCGGGGAAGGGCATCAGGCATGGGCGGGGGCTCCGGCGCCGTCGCGACGGGCGGCCGCGGCGGCGGCGGCGACCGCCAGAAGCACCGCGAGAACCTCGGCCGAGGCGACGCGCGAGGCCAGCGTGTGGGCCGCGTCGACCTGCTTCTTCAGCACAAGGGCGTCCGCGACCTCGCCCGCGAGCGCCTTGGCGCGGTAGCGGCCGTCGACCTCTTGGAACGACGGCTGCACGCGGTACACGCCGATGGCACACGAGAGCGCCGCCGCCGCAACCGCTGCCAGCGCCAAGATTCCCGCGGCGCCGCCAAGGCGCCCAAGCCTTCGGGCAACCAGCGCGAGCAGGACGCAGGCCACCGCGACCACCATGCGCGGCCCGTCGACAAGCATGAACACGCGCTCGACCAGATGGCCCGCCACCAGCATCCGTCCCTGCTCGGGCTCGGCGGCAAGGAACTGCGCGTAGCCCTCGAGCGAGAGGCCGAGCTCCCGCGCCCTGGGAAACACGCCCGCCGCCGCGATCCCACCGGCGGCGGCCAGCGCGAGCCACGCGGCGAGCGCGACCGAAAGAGCGGCGTCGACGGCGATGCGAAGTGCCTTCGGCGGGGGGGTGCGCGGCATGCCCGCACGATAGCGCCGCGCGCTCCGTACACTCGGCTCCATGCCTGCGGACCCGCGACCGAACCTCTCGGCGACCATCGCTCCGCTCGCCGCGGCGAGCGAACCGCTTGGCGTTCGCGAGGCGCTGCGCTGGCTCTCTGCGCTCGGCTACCGCGCCGCGCAGCTGAGCGCGACCGATCCCGCGACGCGGCCGCGCGACCTTGACCAGTCGGCGCGCCGCGACCTCGCCGCCACGCTCGCGCGGCACGAACTGGCGTGCTCGGGCCTCGATCTCTTCATCCCGCCCGCCCACTTCACCGCGCCCGAGCACGCGGCGCGCGCCTTCGACGCGGCCGTGCTCGCGATCGGCCTTGCCGCCGATCTCGGCCGCGTGCCCGTCGTCCTGCCCCTCGAGGCGGACGCGCCCTCCGACCTCGTGTCGGCGCTTGCCACCGAGGCGTCGCGTCATGGCGTGCGGCTGCTCGTTCCGCTTTCAGGCGGTGCCGACGCCGATGCGCCGGCGTTCGCGGCGGCGCCCCCGTTTGGCCGGCTGCTTGACTGCGCGGCGGCGCTGGGCGCGGGCGCCGCGCCGCAGACCCTCGCGGCGGGGCTTGGGAGCCAGCTCGGCGGCATCCGTCTCGTCGACCTTTGGCGCAGCGGCATGCGCGGGCCGATCTGCGAGCCGCGGGAATCACGCCTCGACGCGCTTGCGCTGCGGATCGCGCTTGAACTCGGGCCTTCAGGCGTCACGCCGGTGGTCGATGCGCGACAGTGGACCGATGTCCGTGAGGGCATCAAGAGCTCGATCGCGCGCTGGCGCGGCCTTGCCCTGTAGCGCGCGCGAATCGGCTACCATCCGCGCATGGCACGGCGAGGCGGACCGGCTCTCTACGAAATCCTCGGGAAATCAAGGCAAGTTGCGAACACCCCGCAGGGCGGCGCGACCGGTCCTTCGTCGCCCGTGTCGTCGCCCGATGAACCAAGGCGCCGCGGCGGCCTCGGTTTCGACACCCGCGGCATCGGGTTCTTCGCGCTTCTCCTCGGTTGCGTGGTGGTCGCGTACCTCGTCGGGGTCTCGCGCGGCGAGCGCATCGGTCGGCAGAAGCTCAGCGACGAGCGCGCCGAGGAGATGCGCCTGATCGATTCGGCGCGGCCCGCGCCGCCACAGGGTGGCTCGGCATCCTCGCCCTCGGTCGGCGGAGGGTCCGAAAACGGCGTCGCGACCGCGCTCGCGCAGCCCTCGGCACCCGCAGGGGGGCTGCCTGCGGCCCAGCCGCTGCCACCGGCTGAACCAGGCGACCCCCGCGAAAACGGGCTCAATTACTTCGTTCTGATCTCCACGATCCCCGTCAACGCCGAGAAGATCGCCCTGTTCTTCCGCGAGCGCGGTCTTGACGCGCGCGTCGTTTCCGACCAGAATAGTCGGCTTCGCGAAGTCATCGTGCTGCCAGGCTTTCCGGGAACGGATCGCAACAGCCCGATGGTGCAGGAGTTGAGATCGCGCATCCGAACGGTGGGCGCCTATTGGAAGGCGGCCAACGGCGGATCGGATTTCAGCGACACCTACGCGAAGCGCTTCGACGGTTGACACCGCGGGGCGGAAGGGCGTTGGTCGGGCGCCGCGCGTGCGCGTCGTTTCAGGTCAGCGTTCTCGCAAGAGCGTTTGGCATCCGTGTTCCAGATTGTCGAGTCTTCCATGAGCATCCACAGCAGCCTAAAGACCAAGTCCGGCGCCCTCAACCAGCACCGCAATGTGCTGACCCGCGATGAGCGCGTCGCCAAGCTCGCCGCCTCGGAGCGCTTCGTCTCCGGCAAGACCTCGCCGCTCGGCCTGCCCAAGGTCCTGAGCATCAAGGTCGCCGCGGGCAAGAAGCCCAAGAAGGAAGCGCCCGCCGCCGGCGCCGAGGCCGCGAAGCCCGCCGCCAAGAAGTAAGCGGTCGGCCCGACCGCGCGCGACGAGCCGTTTCTCCGCTCAGCCG
>JBJTOV010000321.1:0-5484 GCA_046074745.1 Planctomycetota bacterium
TATTGCGGCTTAGGCCGGTCACGGTTGCTCTAAAGTTCGGTTTTTGTTGTTTGATAACCGTGGCCACATTGCGGCAGAGAGTTTGTGCATATTCCAGGTCCGCGATCGCATGGCGCATGGGCTTGAGTACGGGGCTCGCGATCGATCGGTCGATCTTGTTGCGCGTGTAGAGGTCGCCGGGGTGGATGGCGAGGAGGTCGCGGATCTGGCGGTCGTCGAACACGACCAGCGGCTTCGGGCCCTCGGCGCCGAGGCCCTCGACCACCACCGCGCGCAGCCGGTAGCGACGGCCCTCGGACACCACGAACACGACCTTCGCCTCCTTCGAGTCGGGCGAGATCTCGACGCGGCGGTCGACGCGGACATCGACGAAGCCGCGGTCCTTGTAGTACTTGTCGACCTTGGCGACATCGTCGACCAGGCGCTCCTCGTCGAGCTCGCCCTTCACGAAGAGCGGCACCGCCGAGCGCGTCTCGATCTCGGCGGCCAGCTCCTCGGCGGTGCAGCTCGCGTTGCCGACGAAGGCGATCTCCTTCACCTTCACGCGCGGGCCCTCGACGATGCGAAGGATCAGGATGCCCGTGTCCTTCAGGCGCGTCTCGTCGACGGTGACCTCGGCGAGGTAGTGGCCGCGCTTGCGGTAGAGCTCCTTGATGCGGGTGACCGCCTGCTCGAGCAGGAAGTCGTCGCGCGGGCCGCCCGCGAACAGCGGCACCGCCTTGCGCAGCTCCTGGTCGGAGATCAGCTTGTTGCCGACCACCTGCAGGTCCTTGAGGATCGGCTGCTCGACGAGGACGAACGCGAGCTCGACCGATCCGTCGGGCTGGATGGTGGCCACGGCGTCGACGGTGTCGAACTGGCCGAGGCGGTAGAGCGTGGCGACATCGCCGCGCACGGCCTTCGCCTCGAAGGGCTGGCCCGCGGTGACGCGCAGGTTGTTGAGCACCTCGCGCTCGGCGACGCGCGAAAGGCCCTTGATCACGACCTTCGCGATCGGGCGGTCGGCGAGGGCCTCGTCGTCGATCGACGCGACCTGCGCGTGCGCGGCGGCGGAGGCCAGCAGCGCGATCGACGCGGCGGCCGCGCGCACGGCGCGCAGCGCGCGTCCTGCGCCTGCGGAGCGTCGTGCGGTGGTGGGCGAAGGTTCCCGCGCTGGCATCGCGGCGCAGGATACCGCGTCCGCGCGTCGGTAGCGGGGCTCGGGCGGGCGCGCTACGCTTTCCGCCTATGTCCACGGCCACCGACCTGAAGCGCACTCCGTTCCACGCACTGCACCTCGAGCACAAGGCGAAGATGGTGGAGTTCGCGGGCTACGACATGCCGATCGCCTACGGGTCGATCATCGAGGAGCACAAGTGGTGCCGCTCCTCGGCGGGCTTCTTCGATGTCTCGCACATGGGCCGGCTGCGCTTCAGCGGGCGGCATGCGCGCAAGTTCCTCGACCATGTGTGCACCCGCCAGATCTTCGGCATGCAGCCCGGGATGGTGCGCTACTCGCTCGTGTGCAACGCCCGCGGCGGCTGCCGCGACGATGTGCTCGTCTACTGCGTCGACGAGGACGAGTACCTGATGGTGTGCAACGCGTCGAACCGCCACAAGCTGCTCGGCCACTTCGCCGAGGTGAAGGGGCAGTTCTCGTTCCGGCTCGAGGACGAGACCGACTCGACCGCGATGGTGGCGATCCAGGGCCCGAAGGCGATGGACCTGATCGCGAGGATGTCGAGCACGATTCCCACGATGAAGCGCTACCGCTTCATGGTGAAGAACCTGGTGGTGATCAAGCTGCTGGTGTCGCGCACGGGCTACACGGGCGAGGACGGCGTGGAGGTGATCCTGCCGTCGGCGATGGCGAAGCTGGCGCTCGGCATGGTGCTGAAGGACATGGGCGGCGAGACGAGCGTGGTGCGGCCGGTGGGCCTCGGCGCGCGCGACACGCTGCGCATGGAGGCGGGCATGCCGCTCTATGGCCACGAGATCGGCGAGGAGATCGATCCCGTGTCGGCGGGACTCGAGTTCGCGATCAAGTTCGACAAGGGCATGACGGGCACGCCCGACGACGAGCGCACGGGCACCTTCATCGGGCAGGAGGCGCTGCGGCGCATCAAGGCCGAGGGACCTGCGCGGCGCTTGGTCGGGCTGTTCGTCGAGGGTCGGCGTTCGCCGCGGCAGGGGATGCAGGTCCTGTCGGGCGGCAAGGTCGTGGGCGAGGTGACGAGCGGCTGTCTGTCGCCGAGCCTCGACCGCGGAATCGCGATGGCGTATGTGCCGGCGGCCATGGCTGCCGAGGGCACGGCGTTCGAGATCGATCTCGCGGGCAAGGGCACGACGCCCGCGGTGTCGACAAAGCTGCCGTTCATCGGCGGCTGAGCGGGATGCGGCGGGGCGAGGGGAGATCGCGCGGAGGGGCTGTGCGAGAGGGCCTGTGTGAGTGGGCGTGTGCGAGGGCTCTTGCGGGAGGGCTCCCGCGCGAACCGATCGCGGATCGCAACTTCGAAAAACGAACGCCCCGCGCGGTGCGCGGGGCGTGTCGTTCTCTTTCTCCGATCCGCCCCGTCGCCCGTGGCCGGGCGAACGAAGGGTTTGGAGGCTGTTCCTCAGCCGATGCGCGCGTCGCGGCGCTGCACGGGCGAGGTGGACGGGATCGACCGCGGCAGAGGGCGCGGTCCTTCGGGCTGGCGTGTGTCGCGGCGCTGGGCGGGCTCGCGGCGCGGTGCGAGCTCGCGGCGCGGTTCGGGCTCGCGGCGCGACTCTTCGGCCTCTTCGCGTTCCTCGACCATTCGACGGAGGAAGCGCAGCGGACGATCGTCGGTGATCTTCTGCTGAAGGCGGCGCAGAGCCTCGACCTCGATCTGGCGCACGCGCTCGCGCGTGAGGCCGACCTCCTGGCCGATCTGCTTCAGCGTGAGCGGCTCCTTGCCCTCGAGGCCGTAGCGCAGGCGGATGACCTTGGCGTCGCGCTCGTCGATTTCCTCGAGAAGCTGCAGCACCAGCGTGAATTCCTCGCGGCGCGTGACCGACTCCTCGGGCTTTCCGTTGCGATGGTCCTCGAAGAGTTCGTGCAGGCCGGCGCCCTCGCCGTCCTCGCCCGCAGGCGACTGGCTCGGCGAGTTGTAGGCGCGCACCGCGCGGCGCACGACATTGAGCTTGCGCAGGGGGATGCGCAGGTCGTCGGCCAGTTCCTGCATGGAGGGCTGGCGGCCGAGGCGCTCCTCGAGGCGGCGGGTGGCCTCCTTCCAGCGGGCGATCAGGTCGACCATGTACGCGGGGATGTGGATCGGCTGCACCGCGTTGATGAGCGTGCGCTTGATCGCCTGCTTGATCCACCACGATGCGTAGGTCGAGAAGCGTGCGCCTTGCGCGGGGTCGAAGCCCTCGACGGCGCGGATCAGGCCGATGTTGCCTTCCTCGATGAGGTCGGCGAGCGACAGGCCGCGGTTCGAGTAGTTCTTCGAGATCGAGATCACCAGGCGGAGGTTCGCACGGATCATGCGGTCCTTCGACGACATGCAGTTGTCGTTGATGATCCGCCAGCCGAGCTGGCGCTCCTCCTCGGCGGTGAGGAGGGGAACCTCGTTGATCTGCCTCAGGTAGAGGTGGAGTTCGGACTGGAGTGCTGAACGACCCATGAAGACCTCGCTACGGGAGCGCACACAATGGCTGCCCGGTCAGAGACGGTGCACACGGTGGTTCAGGGCGGCGGAGCCGTGAAGCGAGTTCGATGCCGGGACACGGCATCGCTCTGCCCGAGGCGCATCGTGCGCGACGGACGGACTCGCTTCCCCTGAGACGCCCTACATCCTTGTGGGCGGGACTACCCGCTTCGCGTGCGTTTCGCCGAGACGGCGTGGGACACGCGGGCGGACCGTGGACACAACCTCCAGTCGGAGCGTCGACTCAGCCCAGTCGACGCTTGAAAGCATACCGCTCTATGCGTCGAGAGTGGGATCGGGTCGCGAGAGTTGGTCCGAACTTTCCGTTTGGTTCAGCCGATGTTGGGAGGGGCGGGAATGCGCGCCCCACGGAACACCGCCATGGACGCCGACATCGGAGCCATCCTCGAGGGATTCCCGTACGAGCCCGGCCGCTTGAACGCGCGGCTGGCGAGGGCTGGGTGCGGGCGGGAAGTCGTGCAGATCCGCGTGGAAATGGGCCTCCTGCAGATGGAGGTCGCGGGTCGGCCTGACGGGCGGGAGAGCGTGTTCGAGGCTTGGGGCGGCGTGCGCGACGGCGCGTGGGTGGCTGCGGCGCGGCTCGAACTGGTGCAGATCCAGCAACGGGCGCGCGCGTTCCTCGCGCTCGGCGACGCGGCGCGTGCGCTGCGCGACTGCGAGGTGGTGCTGGCGCTTTCGGCAGAAACTGCGTTGCGGGCCGTTGGCGCCGAGACGGAGTGGCTCGATGGAGCGAGGTTCTCGGTCATCGTGCTTCGGACGCGTGCCGCGGTGGCGCTGCTCTCGTCGGCGGGCCGGGTGCGCGAGGCGGCGGCGGTGGTCGACGCGGGCATCGGGCAGCTTCGCGAGGCGGCGGAGCGGGTGGGGATCGACGGGAGCTTCGACCATCTGGGCGATGTGGTGGCGTTGCGCGCGATGCGCGATGCGCTGGTGCCGCGGCTGCCGCCGGCGCAGAGGGGGGAGCTGGAGGCAAGGCTGCGCGCGGCGGTGCGGTCGGAAAACTTCGAGCTGGCGGCGATCCTGCGGGACGAGCTGCGCCTGCTCTAGGAACGGTGCCAGGCAGGTGCCAGGCACCTCCCAGGCGTACCCGGCACCTGCACGGCACAAATCATAATTTAATATAACGCACTTTTAAGCACCAGATTTCACCCGTGAAACGGCGCTGCAAAAGTAACATTACTTGGATGATTGGCGGTACCCGGCACGTGCCGGGTACGCCAGGGAGGTGCCTGGCACCTGCCTGGCACCGTTCGGTCATTGCTGTTCGCGCGGGCCCTGCAGCTCCACATACACCGTGAGCTCCTCGCCCTCCCGCAGCACCACCGCCTGCACCTTCGCCCCCGGCTCCTGGGTCCGCAGGTCCTCCACGAACTCGTCGCGGTTGCGCAGGTCCTTCTTGTTCCACTTCACGATCTTGTCGCCCTTGCGGATGCCCGCCTTGTCCGCGCTTCCGTCCTTCGTGACATCCACCACCTCGATCCCCGACTCGTCGTCGGTGTCGCGGGTGCGCAGCCCCGCGCGCACGCGCATCGGCTGGCCGCGCATCGGGCCCGCCGCGGCCTCCTCCATGTCGAAGCGCTTCTCGCGCTTCGACATGTCGATCGCCAGCTCGGGCCACAGGCGGATCGCCTTGACCGACGACTCGCGGTCGATCAGCCCCACCACATCGCGGGAGGTGTGGTAGTCGCCGTGGAAGTCGGCGATGATCGCGAACAGGATCGGAACACCCACATTCATGAAGCTGGCGTGGTCGCTGCCGCCGCCACCGCCGCCGCGGCTGGCGTTGTGCACGACGGTCAGGCCCGACGCGTCGAAG
>JBJTOV010000322.1:0-9064 GCA_046074745.1 Planctomycetota bacterium
TGCCCGCACCCTTCAGGGTGCGGAACCACGGGCGTGGGAGTCCAACGACCACGCACGCAACCCGCTCCGCAGGCTGAAGCCTGCGGGCACCCGAAGTTGAAGGCTGCGGGCCCCCGAGGCTGAAGCCTGCGGGCACCCGAAGTTGGCGCGAGGTCTCGTGCGCGTGGCTTCGGAAACCTGTCTTTTTGCACCAAACTTTTTCCGAACAGAAGGGGATGCGGCCAGCCACCGTTAGATTCAGGTCCATGGCGAAGACGCGCACCGAGTTTCTCTGCCGCGAGTGCGGCGCCAACCACCCGAAGTGGCAGGGCAAGTGCCCTGACTGCGGGGCGTGGGATGCGCTCGAGAAGTTCACGGTCGAGGTGGAGTCGAAGGGCGGGGCGCCCGCGCCGATCTGGGGCGCGCCTGCCGATGCGGGCGAGGCCGAGGATCTCGCGCGGCTCGGCATCGGGCGCGCGGTGGCGCTCGGCAGCGTTCCCGAGGCCACGGTGCCGCGCATTCCGACGGGAATCAGCGAGTTCGACCGCGTGCTCGGGGGCGGGCTCGTGCCGGGCTCCGTGCTGCTCCTCGGCGGCGATCCGGGCATCGGAAAGAGCACGCTCCTCATGCAGGCCGCGGCGTCGATCGCGGCGGGGGGCGGGTCGTCGCTCTACGCCTCGAGCGAGGAAAGCCCGCAGCAGGTGCGCCTTCGCGCCGAGCGGCTCGCCAATGTGTCGGGCGCAGGCGGGCTCGCTTCGCTCGGAGAGCGGCTGCTCGTCCTCGGCGAGACCAATGTCGCGCGCATCGTCGAGCAGGCGCGCAGGCTGCGGCCGACGCTGGTGCTCGTCGACTCGATCCAGCTCGTGCACCGCGCCGATGTGTCGGCGGCGCCGGGATCGCTCGCGCAGCTCCGCCGATGCTGCCTCGATCTCGTCGCGCTTGCAAAATCCACGGGCTGCTGCGTGATCATGGTCGGCCATGTGACCAAGGAAGGCGCGCTCGCGGGCCCGAAGCTGCTCGAGCATCTCGTCGATGTGGTGCTTGGGTTCGAGGGCGACCGCCACTCGGCGGTCCGCGTGGTGCGCGGCGTGAAGAACCGCTTCGGCAGCACGCAGGAGATCGGCCTGTTCGAGATGCAGGGCGACGGGCTTGCCGAGGTCGAGTCGGTCCGAGCGCCCTTCGCCGGTGGTCCGCCCGCGCCCGGTTGCGCGTTCGTGGCCACCATGGCGGGCACGCGCTGCCTGCTGGGCGAGGTGCACGCGCTCGTGGCGACGGGGTTTCTCGGCAGCGCGAAGCGGCGCGCGAGCGGCCTTGACTCCGCGCGGCTGGCGATGCTGATCGCGGTGCTCGAGAAGCATGGCGGGCTGCGGCTCGCCGACCAGGATGTGTTCGCGCAGGCGCTCGGGGGCCTGAAGATCGCAGAGCCTGCGGCGGACCTCGCGGTCGCGCTTGCGATCGCGGGCGCGTTCGTCGGCCGCGTTTTGCCCGAAGGAACCGTGGCGATCGGCGAGATCGGGCTCACGGGCGAACTGCGCACGGTTCCGCACATCGAGCAGCGCGTGCACGAATCGTTGCGGCGCGGCGCCCGCGTGGTGCTGGTTCCGGCGTCGGCGCGCATCTCGCCGCTCCCCGCGCGAGACGAGCCGCGGCAATCTGAGCTCGGCGAGATTGTGAAAGTTGGCACGATCTCGCGGGCCATCGAAGTCCTGTCGCCTGCCCAGCGCAGCCTGGGTCCGAGCCGACCGGCTCCTGCCTCGGTCGAAACCGAATCGAAGCCTGCGCCGCGCGCGGGCGCGCGATTTGGCAAGTGACTTTTTCAACGCGTGCTCAGGCGCGGTTCCACAGCGGGGTTCCGCGAGCGGCTTCCCGCGACAGAAGTTCATAAACCCATGTCGCACATGGCCTTGCAGGCGCGATCCCAAGTCGCCCTGTCTTGCAGCCGCATGGCGCGCAGACGGCCGACTAGACGGATCGCTCCCCCCTGTGTAAGTTTCCCGCTCATCCATTCGGTCGGCGTCGACCGATGGATGGTTTGGCCGTTCGGCCATGGCCTTCGGTGGACATGGCACCAAGCGAACGGTGTGGATGACTCGGACCGAAGTAATCGGTCCAACCAACATACGGAGAGTTTCAGATCATGAGTCTCACCAAGACCGTCGGCCTGTTCGCCGGCACGACCCTCGCCATCAGCGGCGTCGCTTTCGGCGCTGCGGAGCAGAACAACACCGCCGCTGAGATCGCTCAGCTCAAGGCGCAGATCGCTGGCCTCCAGGCCGCGCAGGGCGAGCAGTGGCTCACCGAGCAGCGCGCCGCCGAGATCCGCGGCATCGTGTCGGATGTCCTCGCGGACGCTGACACCCGCTCGAGCCTCCAGGGCAGCGGCGCTGGCGCCGGCTACGACGGCGGCTTCTTCATGTCGTCGGCTGACGGCAACTACTCGATGAAGATCAACCTCCTCGAGCAGATCCGCTGGACCTTCAACGACCAGGAGGACGCGAACAACGAGCAGGCCTACGGCTTCGAGAACAAGCGCACGCGCCTCACCTTCTCGGGCGGCATGGTCGACTCGAGCTGGTCGTACAAGATCGGCTACTACCTCGGCTACTCGAACAGCAACGAGGACTTCGGCGCTGGCGAGCTGTCGGACGCGAATGTCACCAAGGACTTCGGCAACGGCTTCTCGGTCACCGTCGGCCAGTTCAAGCTGCCGTTCTCGGCTGAGTACGCGATCGACGCGGGCAACCTCCAGTTCAACGACTACTCGGTCGTGAACACGCTCTCGGGCACCGGCTACGGCCAGGGCCTGGGCTTCGGCTACGCGGCCGACGCGTTCCGCGTCAACTTCGCCTATGTCAACGACATCGGCGAGGTCAACGAGGACTGGGGCGGCACCAACGCCGACTACGCGATCGCGCTCCGCGGCGAGTACAAGCTCGCTGGCAACTGGGCGCAGTTCAACGACGGCCAGTCGTGGAAGGGCGAGGAGTTCGGCGCCGTGATCGGCGTCGGCTTCGCCAACGAGAACCCGAACTTCTCGGATGACAGCCCGACCTGGTTCACCGTCGACGCGACCTTCGACTTCGGCGGCGCCAACCTCGTTGTCGCCTACTACATGACCGACGAGGTCTACGGCGTCGAGACCACGGGCTTCACCGTCTCGGGTGGCGCGTTCCTCTCGGACGACTTCGAGCTCGCGGCCCGCTTCGAGAACTTCGAGCCGGATGGCGGCGATCAGCTCAACACCCTGATCGTCAACGGCAACTGGTACCTCGCCAAGAACACCGCCAAGCTCGGCCTCGAGTTCGGCTACTCGTTCGACGGCGTGCCCGCTGGCGCCGAGTACGCCGGCTGGGTTGACTCGGGCGGCGAGGACGGCGAGTGGCTGTTCCAGGCCCAGATGTCGTTCAGCTTCTGATCGATTCGATCAGAGGCACGAGCATCCACACTCATGCACTGCCGGCCACCCCGAAAGGGGTGGCCGGTTTTCCTTTTCCCGCCTGCTCAATTTCTGGCGCGCCTTGCCAACGGCTGCCGATAACGGCGTTCGTGGCGCGGAGGCGCCGCGCAAGGAGCAGGCAGGATGCCGAACAACGAGATCCGAACGGGCGCGGCCCGCGATGGCCGTCGCAACCGCATGTGGCGCACACCGCGGCCGATTCTGACGCCGCTCATGCTTGCCGCGCTCGGCGTGGCGGGCGCGGCGCGCGCCGACGACGCACCGTCCACCGATGAACTGCTGAAGCGCATCGAGCGCCTCGAGGCGTCGAACCGGGCCCTCGCGGGCGAGGTCGAGTCGATGCGCGCCGCCGAGGGCGACGCATGGCTCAGCGAGGAGCGCGCCGCCGAGATCCGCGCCATCGTGTCGGACATGCTTGCCGACGCCGACTCGCGCGGCTCGCTGCAGTCCTCGGGCATGACCGCGGGCTGGGACGACGGCTTCTTCCTGCAGAGCCCCGACGGGCGCTTCCGCCTCGAGGTCGGCGGCCTTGTCCAGATGCGCTACATGTGGGGCTATGTGAAGGACGGCGACTCGGGCGTGACGATCCCCAATTCGCCCGTGTCCGACACGGTCGAGAACCGCAGCGGCTTCGATCTGCCCGCCACGCGGCTCGACTTCAAGGGCCATGTGCTGGGCGAGGAGTATCAGTACCGCATCCAGGGCGAGTTCTCGAACGAGGGCGAGGCGATCCTCGGGCAGAACCCCTTCGCGAACCTCGGCAACGCGGGCGGAACCTTCCGTCTGCTCGACGCCTACATCCGCGTGCAGACCGGCGACGACATGGCGATCCGCGCGGGCCAGTTCAAGCTGCCCTTCGCGCGCGAGCAGCTGGTCGACCGCGCCAACCAGCTTGCGGTCGGCCGCTCGGTGATCTCCGAGCACCTCGGCCTCGGCCGCAGCCAAGGCGTGGAGTTCGCGTGGTCGTACGACGACTACCGCTTCATGGCGGCGTTCTCGAACGGCATGTCCGACAACATCTTCGGCCCGCTCAAGGTCGCGGGCACCGAGCCGCTCGGTTCGCCGTGGGACAGCGACTCCTCCGACTTCGCGTTCACCGCGCGCTACGAGTGGAAGATCGCGGGCTCGTGGAAGCAGTTCGAGTCGATGACGAGCCCCCCGGGCGACCAGTACGGCTTCATGATCGGCGTCGCGGGCCACTGGCAGGAGGGCGATCCCGATCTCGGCAACGCCTCGGCCACCAATCCGCCCAACACCGTGTTGGCGGCGACCGCCGACTTCTCGGCGATGTACGGCGGCGCGTCGCTGTTCGGCAGCTTCACCTATGTGTCGGCCGACTCGGGCCAGGCGTATGTGCAGGGCACGGGCAACTTCAACCCCGCGCCCAGCTTCAACATCGGCGACTCCGACGCCTGGGGCGCGGTCCTGCAGGCCTCGATCTACACCGCGCCCAAGTGGGAGCTGTTCGTGCGCGGCGAAGTGGGCGACGCCTCGATCAGCGACATCGGCCTGATCACCAACCCGGCCACGGCCTCGACGCTGTGGACCGACTCCACGCTCGCCCTGACCACCATCGGCGTCAACTGGTACATCGATGGCGAGGACATGAAGTGGACGAGCGACGCAGGCATCGCCTGGAACAATGTCGACGGCATCTGGTACGACGGCGAGAACGGCTGGCGCGCGGCCGCTGACTCGAGCCAGCTGGTGTTCCGCACCCAGCTCCAGCTCTCGTTCTGACCCGACCTCCCTTGCAGGGCACCCGACTGCCCACGGACGGCCCGTCTTCGGACGGGCCTTTCCGTTTTTCGCAGCCGCCGGCACGCGGGATTTCCCTACACTCCGCGCTTCCCGACGGAGGCGCCTCAGGCGGCTGCTGCCGCGGCGAAGCTCCGTCCCGAGATCGATGACGGAGCCGCCGACGCCATGCCGACCGCCCACGCCGAACCGCCAGCGCCCGCCGCGAGCCAGATGATCCACCGCATCGAGGTGCGGCCGCGCCGCGGCCACCACGATCCGCGCGGGCAGGCCGTCGAGCGCGCGATCGCCGCGCTCGGCCTCGAGCGCCGCCCGCGCAAGGTCGAGCACACCGCCGTCTACCTGATCGAGGGCGAGCTGACCTCGACCGAGGTCGACCGCATCGCCTTCGAGCTCCTGTCCGACTGCGTGACCCAGACCGCCGACATCCAGGGCGGCACGCGCGCGACCAAGCCGTCGATCCCCGCGGGCGCTTCCGTCGTCGAGACGCATCCGCTCGCGGGCGTCACCGATCCGGCGGCCGAGAGCGTGGAGGCCGCCATCCTGTCGCTCACGGGCCGCGCGGTGCGCGTCCGCACGGGTGACCGCTACGACCTGCACGGCGTCGACAAGGTCGTGGCCAAGACCGTGGGCGAGCGGCTGCTTGCGAACGCGGTCATCCACGCGATCCACACCGAGCCGTACTTCCCGAGCGCGTTCCCCGCGGGGCGCCCGTACACGCTCTCGATCCGCGAGGTCGCGATCACGGGTCTCACCGACGCCGAGCTCGAGAAGCTGTCGCGCGAAGGCCACCTCTTCCTGTCGCTCGACGAGATGAAGGCGATCCAGGCCGAGTACCGCCGCCTCGGGCGCGAGCCGCGCGAGGTCGAGCTCGAGACGCTCGCCCAGACCTGGAGCGAGCACTGCGTGCACAAGACGCTGAAGTCGACCGTGCGCTACCGCGAGATGTCGAGCGACCCCGCGTTCGAGGGCCAGTGGTCGCTCTCCGCGAACGCGAAGGGCCGCCCGAACCACGAGGTCGCGGCCGACGGCACGGTGACCGTGCGCAACCTGCTCAAGTCGACCGTGGCCGCGGGCACGCACGAACTCATGAGGGACGGCATCGACTGGTGCCTGTCGGTGTTCGTCGACAACTCGGGCGTGGTGGCGTTCGACGACGAGCACGCGGTGTGCTTCAAGTGCGAGACGCACAACCGCCCGAGCGCGATCGAGCCCTACGGCGGCGCCGCGACGGGCATCGGCGGCTGCATCCGCGACATCATCGGCACGGGCCTCGGCGCGAAGCCGATCGCGGCCACCGATGTCTTCTGCGTGGCGTACCCCGACATCCCCGAGGTGCCGCAGGGCTGCCTCGATCCGCGCCGCATCCTCACGCAGGTCGTGGCGGGCGTGCGCGACTACGGCAACCGCATGGGCATTCCCACGCTCAACGGCGCGGTGTACTTCGACGACAGCTATGTGGGCAACCCGCTCGTCTAATGCGGCTGCATCGGCCTGATGCCGCGCTCGTGCGTGAAGGGCGCCACGCGGAAGGGCGACGCGATCATCGCGCTCGGCGGCCGCACGGGCCGCGACGGCATCCACGGCGCGACCTTCTCGAGCGCCGAGCTCACCGACAAGCACGCGAACGAGTTCAGCCACGCCGTGCAGATCGGAAACGCGATCACCGAGAAGAAGGTGCTCGACGCCATCATCGCCATGCGCGATCGCGCGGGCGGGCCGCTCTACAACGGCCTGACCGACTGCGGCGCGGGCGGATTCTCGAGCGCCGTGGGCGAGATGGCGGGCGAGCTCGGCGCCACCGTGCACCTCGAGCGCGCGCCCACCAAGTACGCGGGCCTGTCGCCCACCGAGGTGTGGATCAGCGAGGCGCAGGAGCGCCTGGTGCTCGCGGTGCCGCGCGCGAACCTGCCCGAGCTCGCGGCGATCTGCACCGACCATGGCGTCGAGTGGTGCGATCTCGGCACCTTCGGCAACGACCGCGCCGACGGCGGCCACGACATCGCGCTGCTCTGGCACGGCGCCGAAGTGGGGCGGCTGAACTGCGAGTTCCTGCACGGCGCGATCCCCATGCCCGTGCGCGATGCGGTGTGGGACGCATCGTGGGCCGTGCAGCAGCGCGCACCGAAGCACGCTCCGCGCTACGCGCGCGAGCTCGGACACACCGAGGCCGACGCGCTCAGGGTGCTCGAGCCGCTGCTCTCGCACCCGAACATCGCGAGCAAGGCGTGGATCATCCGCCAGTACGACCACGAGGTGCAGGGCTCGAGCGTGCTCAAGCCGCTGGTCGGCATGCCCGTGGGCGCGTCGGGCGGCGGGCCGGGCGACGCCGCGGTGATCAGGCCGAAGGCCTCGAGCGAGCGCGCGCTCGCCATCGCGAACGGGCTCGCCACGGGCCTTGGCTCCGATCCGTACGCGATGGCGATCGCCGCGATCGACGAGTGCGTGCGCAACCTTGTGTGCGTGGGCGCCGACCCGACGCGCATCGCCATCCTCGACAACTTCTGCTGGCCGAGCTGCAAGGACCCGCGCAACATGGGCTCGCTCGTGCGCGCCTGCGAGGGCTGCTACGACGCAGCCAAGGCGTACCGCACGCCGTTCATCTCGGGCAAGGACTCGCTCAACAACCAGTTCGTCACCGAGGACGGGCGCACGATCCAGATCCCGCCCACGCTGCTGATCTCGGGCTTCGCGCCGGTCGCGCGCGATTCGGCCGCGGTCTCGATGGATGCGAAGCGCGCAGGCTCGCGCCTCGTCATCGTGGGCACGACCTCGAACCGCCTCGGCGGCTCGCACTTCGCGCTGCTCGCGGGCACTTCGGCGGGCTCGGCGGCCATTCCTGCGCCGTGCCTGCGGGCGGGCCCCGCGAACGCCGCGGCCGTCGCGCGTGCGATCGCCGCGGGCGTGGTGCGCTCGGCGCACGACTGCTCGGAGGGCGGCGTGCTGGTCGCGGCCAGCGAGATGGCGTTCAGCGGCGGCCTCGGGCTGTCGCTCGACCTGTCGGCGCTACCCGTCGCGGGCGAGGTGCCGCTCCTTGCGCGCGCGTTCGCCGAGGACGCCTCGCGCTACCTGCTCGAGGTCGACGAGAAGGACCTCGCCGCGCTCAAGAAGGCGCTCGGCGATGCGCCGCACGCGGTCATCGGCGCATTCGACGCCACGGGCGAGCTCTCGCTCGGCGACGCCAAGGCCTCGGTCAAGTCGCTTGGAAACGCATGGGCAGGAGGCCTCGCGTGGTGAGCACGCAGGGAACGACCATGAAGGCACTCGTCATCACCGCCCCCGGCATCAACTGCGACCTCGAGCTGTGCGAGGGCTTCGCGCTCTCGGGCTGCGAGGTCACGAGCGAGCTGCTCACGCGGCTCTCGCGCGACCCGTCGCAGATCGACCGCTACGACCTCATCGGCCTGCCCGGCGGCTTCAGCTACGGCGACGACATCGCCGCGGGCCGCATCATGGGCGTGCTCATCCGCCAGTCGATCTACCCGGCGCTCGCCGCGGCCATCGAGCGCGGCGTGCCCATGATCACGCCGTGCAACGGCTTCCAGATCGCGGTGCAGGCGGGGCTGCTGCCCGGCCCCGCCGCAGGCGAGCCGTGGAGCGAGACGCCTGCCGAGCCGACGGTCGCGCTCGCGCAGAACCAGACCGCGCGCTTCAACGATGTGTGGACCACCATGGAGATCCCCGCCGACACGCGCTGCGTGTGGACGCGCGGCCTGTCGATGGACGCCGACACCGCGCTCATGCCGTGCGCGCACGGCGAGGGCCGCTTCGTCGCCGATGACGAGACGGTCGCGCAGCTCGAGGCGAACGGCCAGGTCGCCGTCCGCTACGGCGCGGGCGACCACTTCAACGGCTCGATGAACCGCATCG
>JBJTOV010000323.1:0-2608 GCA_046074745.1 Planctomycetota bacterium
TGGTGGCGATGCGCGCCCCGTTGCCGCGCTCGACGAGCATGGGCGGCAGGAACGCGCATGCGAGCGTCGCCACCACGCCCGCGGAGACCGAGATGGCGGCGAGCGTGGCGATCGTTCGGGCGGAAACCGTCATGCGCGGCATTGTGCGATACTCCGCGCGTGGCCGCACCGTCTGTCTTTCTCGAATCGCTGCACGCACTGGTCCTGCGCGGAATCCGCGACATGGGCTTCACGGCTCCGACGCCGATCCAGGCCGAGTTCGTGCCTGCCGCCACGGCGCCCGCCGAGGGCGCCGATCCGCTCGCAAGCCGCGACCTCGTGGGCCTTGCCCCGACGGGCACGGGCAAGACGCTCGCCTACGGCATTCCGCTCGCCGACCTCCTGCTGCGGCACAAGCCCGTCGAGACGGGTTCGCGCCGCCGCGATCCGCGCACGCGCCTGCGGGCGCTTGTCCTCGTGCCGACGCGCGAGCTGGCGCAGCAGGTGGCCGAGGAGCTGCGCCTCCTGACGCGCGGCTCGCTGCTGCGCGTGCTGGCCGCGTACGGCAAGGTGTCGATCGCCCCGCAGGCCGAGTCGCTCAAGAAGGGCGTCGACATCGTGGTGGCCACGCCCGGCCGCGCACGCGAACTGATCGAGTGCGACGCGATGACGCTCGCGCACCTCCGCCATGTGGTGTGCGACGAGGCCGACCGCATGCTCGACATGGGCTTCCTGCCGCAGGTCGAGTGGGTGCTCTCGCGCGCTCCTGGCGGGCGCTCGAAGTGGCTGCTCTCGGCCACGCTGCCGAAGCCCGTCGAGGAGCTGGTGCACAGGCTGCTCGCGAAGCCCGCGCGCATCGAGGTCGGCGAGCGCAACATGGCGGCCGCGCACCTCGCGCACCGCCGCATGCTGGTCACCGAGGAGCTGAAGACGCCCGCGCTGCTGTCGCTCCTTGCCCAGCAGGACCTGCGCCGCGGCATCGTCGTCTACTGCGCGAGCAGGCGGCGCACGGGCTGGGTCGCGGGCGCGCTGCGCAAGCACGAGGTGTCGACCGCGATCGTGCACTGCGACCGCTCGCAGCTCCAGCGCGAGAAGGCGCTCGAGAGCTTCGCGCACGGCCGCTGCCGCGTGCTGGTCGCGACCGATTTCGCCGCTCGCGGACTGCATGTGCCGGGGATCCGACTGGTGGTGAACTACGATGTGCCGATGTCGCCCGAGGAGTGGGTGCACCGCGTGGGCCGCGCGGGCCACGGCGGCGGCGAGGGCGCGAGCGTGACCTTCGTGTCGCCCGAGGAGCGCGCGCGCTGGGAGTCGGTGGTGCAGCTTGCCCGCCCCGAGTGGGAGGCGATGACCGTGCCCGAGGATGTGGCGGGCTTCATGCGCGAGCGCGACAAGGCGCGCCACGAGCGTGCGCAGGCCGAGGAGCGCGCGGTGATCGAGGCGTTCAACGCGCAGGAGCGCGCCGCGCGCGAGAAGGAGAAGCGCCTGAAGGACGCCGCGCGCAAGCGCAAGATGCGCGCGCCGCGCCACGACTCGAAGCAGATGCGCGGCACGCGCGCCAACACGCCGATCGCGAAGGGCGAGAAGCCGGGTTCGGGCGCGAAGCGCCGCGGAAGCTGACGGCCGTCAGCCGCCGCGGATCGCCATGCGCCACGACAGCGAGCGCGTCTCGCGCCCGTGGCGCAGCAGCATGCGGCGGCGCACCGCGCGCATGCCCGCGACCGTCATGGTGTTCTGCTGGATGCTCGCGAACAGCGCGAGATCGAGCACCGCCGAGCGCACCCAGTCGATGTCCTTGCCGTAGCCGCTCACCGCGAGCGCGCCCGTCGCGTCGATGAAGCGCTGCAGGCGGCGCTGGCTCACGCCGATCGTCTGGCAGCAGCCGAAGTGGATCACGCGGCCCTGGCACTTGCCCGCGAGCGACTCCTCGAGCTCGTCGAGCGACACGCGGGTGGGCTTCCCGCGCAGGTCGCCGAACTGCACCTCGCCCTCGATCCCGTGGAACGCGAGGTAGAGGATCGGGTGGTCGGCGTGGCGCTTCTGCGTCCACTTCGACATGTAGTAGCCGAGCGCGTCCATCGTGACCACATTGCGATGGATGAACGGAATGCGCAGCGGACAGCGACGCAGGAGCTCGAGCATGGGCTCGACGCTGGGCGTGGCGCGCACCTCGGACCAGTCGGTCTCGAGGCAGAAGATGCCGCGCACCTTGGTGCGGGCATGCAGGATCGTGTAGTCACGGAGGAGCATGGCTCTTTTCCTTGCGTCGAATTGTCGGAGTTCCCCATTGTTGCCTTCGCGGCGGGCCCGGGGAGGACAATGGCCCGAAAGTCGCTGGCCTTTGCGAAATCCCCAATCGGCAGATCCGAAAGGACGCCCGAAAAAAGCCCCCGCGGGAGGGCGCCTCGGTCGGGGCTTTCTCGAGGGCCGCTCGGGCGCTGGAAACGGTGTTCGGGGCGGCCGCGCAGAGGCCCGGGGGGGGCTCTCGGGGCGGGACTCGGGGTGGGAACTCGGGGTGGGAACTCGGGGCGGGGCTGGTCCACGGCCGGCCAGCGTGCGGCGCGCCGCGGCTTCGAGGGCGCCCGCCTGCGGCAGAAACGCTCGAAGCGCAATCCCCACAGAGATCTCG
>JBJTOV010000324.1:0-5123 GCA_046074745.1 Planctomycetota bacterium
CAGCGACCTGTCGCGCGGCACCACGGGTCAGGTGCTGTATGTCGACAGCGGCTATTCGTGCATGGGGCTGTGAGCGGCGCGCCGAGGCGGTGACGCGGCGAATGCGTCCATGATCGCAACCATCCAGGGCATGAGCGGGGCGCGCGTCGTGCGCCGCGTTCCGCCGTTCAGGTCAGCCGCGGATCGAACAGCCACGGGCGCTCGCACGCGAGGTCGGCCTGCGGCACGAGTCGCTCGCGTACGAGCGACTTGAGCTGCGCGAGGCCTTCGCCCGTGTGCGCGCTCACCGCGATGTCGGCGCCCGCGGCGGTTCCGAGGTCCGACTTCGCCGCGACGCGCAGATCGGGCTCGCGGCCGATCTCGGGCCACGCGACGCCAGGCGCCGCGACCGAGATCACGAAGTCCGCGTCGCGGATCAGCCGCCGCGCGAGGTCGATCGCCTCGGCCTCGATGGTGTCGGTCGTCTCGCGCAGGCCGGGCAGGTCGAACCACTCGACGACCAGGCCCGCGAGGTCGATGCGCGCGCCGACCGCGTCGCGCGTGGTGCCCTCGGCGGGCGACACGATCGACGCTTCGGCGCCGAGAAGCGCGTTCGAAAGCGTGCTCTTGCCCGCATTCGGGCGTCCGACCAGGACCACGCGCGCAGGGTCGACGAGGCGCATCAGGCGCACCGAGCGGGCCGCGTCGTCGCCAGTGAGCGGCGCGCTGCCGTGACGGCGCCAGCGCTCGGTCTGCGCAAGCAGGGGCTTGACCGCAGCGGGGCTTGCGGCGCGGGCGAGCGTCGCGAGCGCGAGCGCCTCCACGCGGTCGCCCGCCTCGGGAAACATCTCGGTCGGATCGAGCTCGGCGCGCATGGCAAGCGGATCGTCGATCCAGTTCGCGCCATGCGCCGAGAGCCACTCGGCCAGCCGCTCGACGATGCGAGTGCCGCCGTGCGGCATCAGCTGCGCACGCTCGGGGGCGAGACGCGCCACCAGTCCGTCGTCGATCGGCCCGAAGCGGCGCATGCGCAGTCCGCCGACCTCGACATCCTTTCCGCACAGCGCCTCGAGCGCGGCGCTGACATCGCCGACGAGCTCGACGACCGCCACCGCGCCCATCCCGTGAGGGGTCGCGCGGTAGCAGGCCACATCGAGCGGAGCGTCGTGGGCTTCAGGGCTGTCGGTGATGGACGCAGTCGCGGACATCGGAAGGGGGATCGGCGCGCGCGGAGCCCGGGCGCAGCCGAAGTCGCGGATTTCGGCCAATCAGTCGTGATCGTGGCCGCACGAGCAGTCGTCGTGGCCGCAGCCGTGCTCTTCCTTGATGTCGCCGTCGCCATCGGCCACATGGATCGGCAGGTCGCGAATCGACGCGCGCCGCGGTGCGGCTTGTCCCGGCAGGAGCGAGAATCCGGCGCCCTGCGCGCCGCCATCGCCGCCCGCGAGCGGATCGCCTGCATCGGGCTCGAGCGCCGACTTGGCCGCGATCGCCATGCCACGCAGCACGAGGTCGGGCACGATCTGGTTCACGAGCTCGTCGTCGCCAAAGAGCGCCTGCGCGTCGCCGCCTGTCGCGACCACCATCGGGAAACCGCCGTACTCCTCGGCGTAGCGCTCGATCAGCCGCCACGCGAGGCCGCGCGCGCCGTGGTAGACGCCGCGCAGCATCGCCTCGCGCGTGTCGGCGCCCCACGCGGTGCCCTCGGGCACCGAGAACTCGAGGTCGGGAAGCGCGGCGGTGTGCTCGTGCAGCGCCTTCAGCTGCATGCGCAGGCCCGGAGCGATGGCGCCGCCGTGGAACACGCCCTCGCCGTCGACGAAGTCAACGGTGATCGCGGTGCCCGCGTCGATCACCACGCACGCCTGCCTGAGCTTGTGCCATGCGGCCGCCGCGTTCAGCAGGCGGTCGACGCCGGGCGTCGCGTCGGGCGCAAGGCAGGTGCCGATCGGCGCGGGCATGTCGTCGGGCACGGCGTAGATGTCGGCGTCGAGCTGGTCGCGCAGCGCGGCGACCAGCGCGTCGGACACGGGCTTGTTCACCGAGGCGACGAGCACGGCGGCGTCGGGTTCGGCGCCGATCGACTCGTACAGACGCACGGCGGCCTCGATGGCAGCCGCGGTGTCGGCCTTCGGCACGAGCACCACCTCGTCGGGATCCTCGCTGCGGAACACCGCGAGCTTGATGCGGGTGTTGCCCACCTGGACGGCAAGGACGGGAGGCTGGCGGGATTCGTTCATGGTGTTCCTGGTCTCGATCTGGCGGGCAGCCGCGTGGCGGCGTCGCGAAGTGTCAGTGTGCCTCAGTGTGCGTCAGTGCGCGGCACGGAGCGTCACGGTGCCTCATGAGGCGTGCATGGGCAGGTGCGCCGCGATCGCGTCGCGCATGGCGGAGAAGAGCCCGCGCACGGCCGGGCCCGCGTGCCCGTCGCCCACGCGTGTGCCGTCGAGCCGCACCACCGCGCTCACCAGCCGCCTGCTCGAGGTGATCATGATCTCGTCGGCGCCGCGCAGCTCGTCGAGCCCGATGCGGCGGATCTCGGCGCGCATGCCGCACGCGCGCGCGGCCTCGAGCAGATCGGCGCGCGCGGTTCCGTGCAGGATCGGCGGGTCGTCGGCGATCGGCGGCGTCGACAGCACGCCGCCCTTCACGATCGCGACATTCGAGTAGGCGCCCTCGCCGACTACGCCGCCACGGTGCAGGATCGCCTCGCCGGCGCCGCCCGCGTCGGCCTCGAGAAGGTGCAGGATGTTTCCCATCAGCGAGACGGTCTTGATCTCGCACAGCTGCCAGCGCATGTCTTCGGCGGTGATCGCCGCGATCTCCTGCGGCGACGCGAGCGACGCGAGCGGCTCGGCCGGGGTGGCCATCGCCATCACGGTCGGCGAGAGCGGCTCGGCGGGCACATGCGCGCGCGTGCGGCCCGCGCCGCGGGTGACCTGCACATACACCACGCCGTCGCGCAGGCCGTTCGCCTCGAGGAGCGCGCCGCACAGCGACCCGAGCCACGCCGCGTCGACCGGCTGCGGCATGCGGATGCGCGCGAGCTCGAGGCTGCGCGCGAGTCGCCGCGCGTGCGCGTCGAGGCCGACGAGGTGGGTGTCGAACGAGCGCAGCAGTTCGTACACGCCGTCGCCGAAGAGGAATCCTCGGTCGAGCACGCTGATGCGCGCGTCGCGTTCGTCGACGATGTGACCGTTGAGGTGGATGCGCACGGCGTTGATTCCCGACAGCGAGTCTATCACCCGCGCGCCGCGCGCACGAACGCCGCGATGCGCGCGCGGTCGAGCGGCTTCCACCACGCGCCGTCCTGCTTGAGGTCGCTGCCCACGATGACCGCGTCGGCATGGGCGAGCACCTCGCGCACGCTGCCCGCGGTGGCTCCGCTGCCGGCGAGGACGGGCAGGCGGCAGCCCTTGCGCGCGGCCGAGAGGTCGGCCACGGGCGTGGCCACGCCCGTCGCGGTGCCCGTCACCACCACGCCGTCGGCGCCGAAGAACTCGGCGGCGTGCGCGTGGTCGGCGAGCGAGGTGTCGCTCGTGATCGCGTTCGAGGAGTGCTTCTTCTTGATGTCGCAGAAGACGGCGATGCGCTCGGCGGCCGCGCCGAGCGATCGGCGGTAGCGGAGAAGCGGCCCCGCGTCGGCGGTCGCGAGCAGTCCTTCGTCGGCCACGGCCGCGAACACGAAGCCCTCGGCGCGGATGAACCCGCAGTCGGCCGCGAGCGCCACCGCGAGCGCCGCGGTGTTCGCGCCCGCGAGCACCTGCACGCCGAGCGGCACCGACACCGCCGCGCGCACCTCGCAGGCCGCGCGCGTGAACGCCGCGACCGTCTCGGGGCCGACCGCGCGCGCAAGGTAGGGCGCGTCGTGCATGTTCTCGATCAGCACCGCGTCGAAACCCTCGGCGACGAGCACGCGCGCCTCCTCGGCGGCGGCGCGCGCGATGTCCTTCGCCGCCATCGCGGCGCGCGGGCTGCCGGGCAGCGGCGGGAGGTGCACCATGGCCACGATGGCGCGGTCGCGGCCGAGGATGTCGCTGACGGGGCGGGGTGGGTAGGGGGTCATGGCGTCTTGCTCGGTGTCGCGGCCGATTTCACGGTCGATTTCGCGCTCGATGTCGCAGTTGGGGCGGGGGGCGGGCCGAACCGGGCGTCGCCGCTCGCGACCAGCCGCGCGACGCAGTCGTCGAAGCGCGCCAGGAAGTCGGCGGGAAGCTCGCTGTTCAGCACGAAGTGGTACTCGCCGGGCGCGAAGCGGTCGGGCAGCACCTCGAGCTCGCCGTGCGTGTCGGCCTGCCTGACATGGGCCTCGACCAGCAGGCTGGCGTCGGCGCTTGCATCGATGTTGCCCGCGGAGAGCGCCGCGAGCGCCGCCGCGCTCGTCGGGTAGCTGACGAACGGGATGCCGCGCTCGATGAAGTAGCGCGACGCATACGAGCCGTCGACGAGCCCGACGCGCGCGAGCGGAAGGTCGCCGAGGCTGTTCACGCGCCGCGTCTGCGCGCTGACGGTGAGCGAGCTGGTGACCGCTGCCGTGAACAGCGAGGTGAGCACGAGCGAGAGCATCATCCACACGCCCGCCGCGGCGCGGCCGCTCGTGGTCTGCGGCACCTTGTCGCAGTAGCCGACGGTCGAGAGGGTGCTCATCGACCACCACATGCTCGAGCCGATCCCGCCGCCGCGGTGCCCGCGGAACTGCGGGTTGCGGCGGCGCTCGAGCAGCCACACGATCAGCGCGAACACGAGCGCGAATCCGACCACGATGGTGTAGATGCGCAGCTGGCTGCGACCGAAGATGCTCGAGAGAAGGTCGACGAAGTCGCCGAGCACATGCTGCCTGCGCACCACGACGGCGAGCTGGCCGCTCGCGACCGGCGGCGAGACATGCGCGGTTCGCCTCAGTTCGCGCGTCGGAAAGAGCGGCAATGCCGACGCGTCGACCAGGCCCTCGACGACCTCGTCGTTCAGGCCTCCGCGCCGCACCTCGGTGAAGGACACCTCGGCGCCCGCCTCGGTGGCGGCTTGGCGGAACAGTTCGATCGCAGGGCCCGACCAAACGCCTGTCTCGGGGTCGAGCACGGCGAAAGGCGGCACGGCGGTTGCCCCCGCCACGATGCGAAGCGGGGCGGCCTGCGGCGACGCCT
>JBJTOV010000325.1:0-3983 GCA_046074745.1 Planctomycetota bacterium
CCGACACGACACGCACTCCGAAGGAAGGCAACGACAGATGTCCACCGCGATCTGGGCCGGACGGCTCGAAGGCAAGGCCGACGACCTCTTCCGCGAGTTCAACGACTCGCTTCCCTTCGACCGCGCGCTGGTGCGCGAGGACATCGAGGGGAAGCGAGTCGTTGAACTCGCGGAAGAGGTCGTCGGCCTTGCCTTCGAGCCGTCCGGCCCAGATCGCGGTGGACATCTGTCGTTGCCTTCCTTCGGAGTGCGTGTCGTGTCGGGAATGGCCCCGCGCCCGGTCAGGGGCGCGGGGCCTGGGTCTTTCGCGGCGCGGGGTTCAGGCGTGCTGCTTGCTGCCGTGGCTTGAGCCGCCCGCCTTCGCGGCGCCCGGCAGCTTCTTCGCGTCGGGGTTCAGCCCGAGCAGCGCGCGGATCCGCAGCGGCAGGCTGAACAGGCGGATGAAGCCCTCGCTGTGCTTGTGGTCGTACACCTCGTCCTCGCCGAAGGTGGCGAAGCCGTGGTGGAAGAGCGAGTTGGGCGAGCGGCGCTTCACCGCCTCGGCGCGGCCCTTGTAGCAGCGCACCACCACATCGCCGTCGAGCACCTGCGCGATCGCCTCGAACGACGCCCACATCGCCTCGCGGGTCGGGCTGAACCAGGTGCCGTTGTAGATGATCTTCGCGAAGTCGAGCGCGAGCTTCTCGCGGAAGTGCAGCGTCTCGCGGTCGAGCACCAGCTGCTCGAGCCCGCGCACGGCCTCCATCAGGATCGTGCCGCCCGGCGTCTCGTACACGCCGCGGCTCTTCATGCCGACGAGGCGGTTCTCGCAGATGTCGACGCGGCCCACGCCGTTGCGTCCGCCGATCCTGTTCAGTTCGGTGAGCAGCGCGACGGGGTCCATCGCCTTGCCGTTCAGGTGCGTCGGACGGCCCTTCGAGAAGGTGATCATCGCGTCCTCGAACGCGTCGGGCGCATCCTTCGGGCTCACCGAGATCATCCACACATCCTCGGGCGGCGCGTTCCACGGATCCTCGAGCTCGCCGCCCTCGTGCGAGATGTGCCACATGTTGGCGTCGCGCGAGTAGATCTTCTCGGCGCTCGCCGCGCACGGAATGTCGCGATCCTTCAGGTACGCGAGCATCGCCTCGCGGCTCTTCAGGTTCCAGATGCGCCACGGGGCGATCACGGGCAGCTGCGGCGCGAGCGACGCATAGGTCGACTCGAAGCGCACCTGGTCGTTGCCCTTGCCCGTGCAGCCGTGGCAGAGGGCGTCGCAGCCGGTCCTGAGCGCGACCTCGACCTGCGCGCGCGCGATGATCGGCCGCGCGATCGAGGTGCCCATCAGGTAGCGGCCCTCGTACACCGAGCCCGAGATGCACATGGGGAACACGAACTCCTCCATGAACTGCCGCTTCAGGTCGACGACATGGCATTCCTTGGCGCCCGTGCGGATCGCCTTCTCCTCGATGCCCTCGAGCTCGCGCGCGCCCTGGCCGACATCGGCGACGCAGGCGATCACCTCGCAGCCGTAGGTCTCGACGAGCCACGGGATGATGCAGGAGGTGTCGAGGCCGCCCGAGTAGGCGACGCACACGCGGGTGGGCTTCTTGCTGGTGGTCATTGGCTCTGGTTCTCTTTCTGGAACGGTGCGGGATCGGTGCGAGCGTGCGTGCGGGACGATGGCCGTCGCCGCCGCGGTGTTTCAGCGGTTGGTGAGCGCGGCCTCGCGGCGTGCGGTGCGGGCGAGGCCTTCCGAGGGAAGCGCGCCGAGCAGCGCGAGGAGCAGCGCATTCTGCGCGTGCATGCGGTTCTCGGCCTGGTCGTAGATCACGGAGGCGGGGCCGTCGATCACGGCGTCGACGACCTCCTCGCCGCGGTGCGCGGGCAGGCAGTGCATGAAGCGCGCCTGCGGGCCCGCGAGCGCCATCAACTCGGGCGTGACGGCGAGCTTGCGCAGCGACGCGATCTTGTCGGCCGACTCCTGCTGGCCCATCGAGATCCACGCGTCGGTGTACACCGCGTGCGCGCCGCGGATCGCGGCGGGGTCGTCGGTGAGCGCGATCACGGCGCCCGTGCCGGCGGCGATCGCCTGGATCTCGGCGGTGAGCGCGGGGCAGGGGCGGTGCGCGGCGGGCGTGACCACGGTCATGCGGCCGCCCGCGAGCGCCATCAGTTCCATGAGCGACAGGCACACATTGTTTCCATCGCCGAGCCACGCGAGGTGGCAGCGCTCGAGCGCGATGCCGTGCTCGACCAGCGTCTGCGCATCGGCCAGCGCCTGGCAGGGGTGGGCGATCTCGCTCAGCGCGTTCACGATGGGAACGCGGCAGTTCTCGCGCAGCGCGACCAGCGTGTCATGCGCGAACACGCGCGCCACGATCGCGTCGGCCCAGCGCTCGAGGTTGCGTCCGTAGTCGCCCACGGGCTCGCGCGCGCCGATCCGCTCGTTGCGGTGATCGAGGAACGACACGCAGCCGCCGAGCTTCTGGAAGCCGATCTCGAACGACACGCGGGTGCGCAGCGAGGGCTTCTCGAACAGCATCACGAGCGCCCGCTGCGCGAGCGCGCCGCGGAACGCCGCGTAGTCGGCCTTCAGCGTGCGGGCGAGCGCGAGCAGCAAGGCGATCTCGGCCGCCGAAAGGTCGGTGAGACGCAGGATCGAGCGGCCTTTCAGGGCCTCGAGCGGCGAGAAGTCGAGCGGTGCATGGTCGACAGGTCGTGCCATCGGTTCTCCAGCGGTGCGAGGTGCGCGGCTCAGGCGCGCAGCGCGCTCGGAAGGGGTGCGAGGATGCGGGTGCCCGTGCCGCCGGTGGCGATGGCCGCGGGGTCGCGCCACGAGGCGATCGTGGCGGGGCAGCCCGCCTGCGCGGCCGCGTCGAGCGCGTTGCGCACCTTGGGGATCATGCCGCCCGAGATCGTGCCGTCGGCGATCAGCCGCTCGATGCGCGCGGCATCGAGCTCCGGGATGAGCGCCTTCGACGCATCGAGCACGCCCGGCACATCGGTGAGCAGGACGAGCCCTGCCGCGCCCACCACGCGCGCGATCGCGCATGCGGCCTCGTCGGCGTTCACATTGAGCGGCGCGCCCTCGGGCGACACCCCGATCGAGTTGACGACAGGCATGAAGCCTGCGCCGAGCAGCGCGCGCACCACCGAGCCGTCGCCGCCCGTGATCTCGCCCACCTCGCCCGCGTCGAACGCGAACTTCGTGGTGTGGCGGCACGCGCACAGCCCGCCGTCCGACAGCCCGAGGCCCACGCAGCGGGCGCCCTGGGCCGACAGGATGCCGAGGAGCCGCACATGCGCGCTGCCCGCGAGCACCCCGACCACCTGGTCGATCGCCTCGCGGGTGGTCACGCGGATGCCCTCGATGCGCGGCGTCTCGATGCCCACGAGCCGCAGCTGCGCATCGACCTGCGCACCGCCTCCATGGACAAGCACGATGCCCCCGCCACCCTGCGCGCGGTGCGCGTGGTGCAGGGCCACCAGGCCCTTGAACGCGTCGAGGTGCGCGGCGGCCTGCTCGAGCAGAGCGCCGCCGATCTTCACGACGAGCGGCGCCGCGGTCGCGCTCAGCTCGATCGCCTTCGCCGGATGCGGCACGCGCCCGTTGCTTCCTGCGCTGGTCACGAGCCACCTCCTGCCGCGATGGTCGCGGCGGCGGGCATGAATCCCGCGGTCTCATCGAGGCCGAAGCGCAGGTTCATGCACTGCACGGCCTGCCCGGCGGCGCCCTTCACCAGGTTGTCGATCGCGCTCTCGACGATCAGGTGCGTGCCCTCGAGCATGAACCCGATGTCGCAGTGGTTGGTGCGCTCGACCGCGGCCACGCTCGGCCAGCGGCCGGCCTTCAGGAGGCGCACGAACGGACGGCCTGCGTAGGCGCGGGCGAACGCCGCGCGCACATCGGCCTCGGTGGTGCCGGGCCTGAGCTCGAGGTGCACGGTGGCCAGGATGCCGCGGTCGTAGCAGCCGAGGTGCGGCGTGAAGATCGTGGCGAT
>JBJTOV010000326.1:0-6582 GCA_046074745.1 Planctomycetota bacterium
ATGCTGGCCGAGTGCCTGTCGGCGAAGGGCGCGTTCGAAGGAGAGGTGCCCGCATGAACGACGCGCGCGACCGCCTGATCGACGCGCTCCTTGCACAGCGCCTCGGCGAGCGCGAGGGCGCCATGGAGGCCCGCTACGCGCGCGCGTTCGCGGCGCTCGAGCCGCGCGCCGCGCGCCGTGCGCCTTTCGCGCCGTCGGCGCTGCGGTTCGCGCGCGCGGCGCTGATCGCGCTGTGCGCCACGCTGATGCTCGTGTTCCTGCCCGCCGAGACAGGCGCATCGTCGGTGCTTGCTGGCGCGGTGGGCGCCGAACGCCAGCAGAGCGCCGACCGCCGCTACGAGATCGCCGTCACGATGCGTCCGCGCACCACCGACGGCGAACCGGTCCTTCTGCGCGGAACATGGGACCTGCGGGGCACGGGCGAGCCCGGCCGCGGCCTGAGCCGGCTCGAGCTTGCGCCCGAGGGCCGGGGCGCGCTTGTCCGCGCGAGCGGCCCTGACGGCGCATGGGAGCGTCGCCCCGACGGCACGGTGCGCGAACTCACCGAGCGCGAGCTCTGGCCGCGCTGGATCGAGGAGCGCGACGGTCGCGTGGCGATCGAGCGCATGGACGAACTGCTCGGCCTGGTGCAGCGCCACTACGCGGCGATCGCGGTGCGCGCGGGAGACGAGTCGCCTGTCGAGCTGCGCGGGTCGACGCACATCGTGGCCACGCGCCGCGAACTGGCGCCAGGCCCCGACGAGATCGACCTCTGGATCGACGGATCGCGCGGCGTCGTGCTCGAGGCGCGGCTCAGCTGGAAGCCGGCCCCTCGTCCCCCGTTCGGCGCGCGCGAGCGGCCCTCGCGCGGCGAGCCGTCCGGCGCAATGGACCGCCCCGCGAGAGTGCCTCCACCGCCGCGGGGCCCGCGGCCTCCCGCACCTCCGCCGTTCCGCGACGACTACCGCGCCGCACCCGGCGCCCTTCCCACCGAGCCGCCGCTCGAACTGCGGCTGCGCCGCGTGGAGCCCGTCGCGTTCGCCGCCGATCACTTCGCGCGGCCTGCCGAAGGCTGACCCCCCGCGTCAGGCGAACGCCACGCCCGCCGCGGCGATCGCCGCCGCCATCGACAGCGTGGGCAGCACGCGCATGAAGAGCGCACGCGTGCCGAGCGACCCCGCGACGAACAGCTTGAACACCGTGTTCACCGCGAGCGCAAGCAGCGTGGCGCGCGCGGCCATGCCCGCGTCGAGCGTGCCATCGACCACCTCGCGCGCGGCGCTCATCGCGATCGCATCCATGTCGGTGACGCCCGAAAGCGCGGCGACCGCGAAGAACGCGCCCGCGCCCACCCACACGAGCGACGCCTTGGTGACGAAGCGGATCAGCACATACACCGCGGCGAACGCGATCGCCGAGGTGAGCTGCGTGGGGTTCTTCGGCTTGGGCAGCGCATCGACGCCCGAGTGCGCCCGCAGCGCCCCGCGCAGCGACACGAGGCCTCCCGCAACCGTCGCGCACGCCACCGCGGCAAGCCACGGCCACAACTTGGCGACCGCCGCGGGCGACGCGATGCCGACAAGCACCACGAGCCGCACGGGCAGCACCGCGCAGGCGAGCAGCGAAACCGCCGCAGCGGCCGAAATGGCGCCGTCCTCGCGCGCGCGCCGCGCGGCGCCCACGGTGGTCGCGGTGCTCGACACCAGCCCTCCGAGCAGGCCCGTCGCGAGAAGCCCCGCCCTCGGACCAAGCAGCGCCTGCGCGACATAGCCCGCCAGGCTGAGCGACACGACCAGCACCACGAGCAGCCACGCCGCGCGCGGATTGACCGCGCCGAGCGGATCGATCGCACGGTCGGGCAGCACGGGCAGGATCACCAGCGCGATCAGCACGAAGGTGGCGATCGCGCGCACATCCTCCTGGCCAAGGCGCCTGATCATCGCGTGCAGCGGATCTCGGATGTAGAGGAGGAGGAACAGGACCCCCGCCGCCACCACGGCCGTCGCGCGGTCGCCCATCACCGCGTATCCGCCGAGCAGCGCGGTGCACACCAGCGCGAACGCGGTCGTGAGCCCGACATCGCGCAGCGAATCGCGATGCGGATCGTCGGCGCGCGGCGCAGCGCGCCCCACCGTGGCGATGCCGCCTGCCACGCCGCCCACGCCCGCCACCACCGCAACCGCGAGCAGCACCCACGGCGTCGTGCCCGCGCTCGAAAGGAGCGCCGCGAGCCCGCCTGCAAGCCCGGCGAGTCCGAAGGTTCGCACGCCTGCCACGGTGTCGGGCTGGCGCTCGCGCTCGAAGCCGACGAGAAGCCCGACGCCAAGCGCGATCCCGAGCGAGATGAACTCGCTTGCCGCGGCTCCGCCTGGGGTCTCGGCCAGCATGGTGCGAGTCTATCGGCGCCGTTCGGCGCGGCGGATGGAAGAAAAGCCCCGCGTCGCTCGCGCTTCGCGGGGTTTCGAGGAGAAGGAGAGAGAGAGAGAGAAGAACGGAGCGCCGCGTGCGGTCCCTGCGCATGCTGCACCCTGTCGAGGGCCGGAGCGGGTCCTGCCCGCAGGGCTCCCGATGTCCCGTCGGGAGTTCCTGCACCTTCAGTACGCGTGGCGGCCGACGCTCTCTCAGATGCGGGCAGAACCTCGGAGAAATCGCCGCGATTCCCGCCCGCCCCGCGCGCGCCTGCCGCGGTAGGCTCATCGGATGCCCCCCGAGAGCCCGTCCGCGCAGCACTCCGCCGAGCCGCTCGCCTCGTGCGTGTCGCTCGCCGACCTTCGCGCGCTTGCCGAGCGGTCGATCGAGCGCTCCGCGTGGGACTACTTCCGCTCGGGCGCGTGGGACGAAACCACCCTTGCCGCCAACGAAGCGGCGTGGAAGCATCTCGCCATCCACTACCGCGGCATGGTCGATGTCTCGCAGCGCAGCGGACGCACCGAGCTCTTCGGCCGCGAGATTCCCTGTCCCCTGCTGGCCGCCCCGACCGCCATGCAGAAGATGGCCCACCCCGACGGCGAGTGCGCCACGGCCCGCGCGTGCGGGGCGGCGGGGCTTCCCATGTGCCTGTCGAGCCTGTCGACCACGGGGCTCGAAGAGGTCCGCGCCGCGACGGCGGGGCCGCTCTGGATGCAGATCTACATCTCGAAGGACCGCGGCTTCACCCGCGCACTGGTCGAGCGCGCCGATGCAGCGGGAATCGAGGCGTTCGCCGTGACCGCCGACACCCCCGTGTGGGGCGTCCGCGAGCGCGACATGCGCAACGGGTTCCGCGTGCCTGACGGGCTGCGGATCGTCAACCTCGAGCGCCCGGGCGGCCCGACCGGCCACTCGGGCGTCGGGATCGGCGGCGCCCTGTCATGGACGATCGACGACAGCCTGACCTGGCGCGATGTGGAGCTGCTGGCGTCCTGGACGCGGCGCCCCGTGCTCGTGAAGGGCCTGTGCCGGCCCGACGATGTGCGCTCGGCGATCGATGCGGGCGCACGGGGAGTCTGGATCTCGAACCACGGCGGTCGGCAGCTCGACGGCGCTCCCGCCACCGCCGATGTGCTGGCCCACTGCGCCGCAGCGGCCGACGGCCGAGCGACCGTGGTGGTCGATGGCGGCGTGCGCCGCGGCGTGGACATGCTGCGGGCACTCGCACTCGGCGCCCATGCGGTGGCGATCGGGCGTCCCGTGCTTTGGGGTCTCGGCGCGGGGGGCGAGGCGGGCGTGGGGCGTGCTCTTGCCTTCCTGCGCGCCGAGTTCGAGCTCGCGATGGCGCTGGCAGGCGTGCGGGACTGCGCCGAGATCCGTGCGCTCGGCCGCGGCCTTGTCCGCGAAGGGTTCGGTCGGGGCCTGGCCTGACTCCAAGGCCTGACTCCAAGGCCTAGTTCTTGGGTTCCTCCGCAGCCGCAGACGCCTGTACAGCGAACTTTCCCCGAATCACGAGGTTTGGACTGTTTATTCTCGGAACTTCGCCTGTCGGCCGATGTTCGATTTTGGTTGGATTCCGACGCCTTCGGTTTGGAGGCGGCTCGACGGGCGTTAGATTGACTGCAAAGGGTCGGTGGGCTTTGCCCGCCGAAGAATCACTCCATCGAGGCGGGAACCTCGATGGTTGAAAAGGGTTGATCCGAAGCGGGAACTTCGGATCAAAAAAGAGGGAGTTAGAAAATGGGTCTTACGCTGCGCGCTGCCGCTTTTGCGGCGGGTTGCGCGTTCGCCGCCTCTGGCGTCGCGAACGCTGCCTTCGTCTATTCGTCCTCCAGCCGCTCGGTCGATGTGACCGTCAACTCGACGGTCGTTGATTCCGAGTTCACCAGCGCCTTCGGCGGCTGGTTCGGCTCCGCATCCTCGAACGGCGCGGGCTACTCGGCGCTCGCCCAGCAGGGCTCGAACCTGGCCTCGCTCGAGATGAGCCTGGTCGGCTCCGCCACCGTCGATGCCTCCGCCACCGCAGCCATCATGGCGCGCAGCATGGCCGACATCAGCTTCATCGCGAGCGCCAGCGAGTCGATCTCGTGGCTTGCGAGCCTTGGTTCGGGTTCGACGGGCAGCGCCGCCCCCGGCCTGCTCACCGTGCGCGTCACCGACTCGACCAGCGGCACCGTCGTGCTCGCCTTCACGGGCCCCACCGCGGGCTCGGGTTCGTTCGGCGTCGTCGCGGGCCGCTCGTACCGCGTCGAGGTCAGCGCCATGGCCATCGTCCAGGGTGGCGGCCTGTCGGCAGCCAACTACTCGGCCGTGTTCTCCGCGCCCGTTCCGGCTCCTGGCGCCATCGCGCTGCTCGGCCTCGCGGGCCTGGTCGGCCGCCGTCGCCGCTGAGCCACGCACGACAAAGCGAACACCCGGGCGGTTGACCCGCCGCCCCGACAGCTCCCCAAAAGTAGACGCGCGCACGGTATTCCGCTCCGTGCGCGCGCCTCTTTTTGCCACCTGGTCTTTGGCGTCTCGGTCTTTGGCGTCTCGCGCGTTGCCGCGCGTTCCGTCAGACGCTACTTCGCGCTGTTCTGGAATCGGTGCGACATGCGGTGCGTGTAGGTCTGGCCCGGGCGCAGCACCACATTCGGCCAGCCGTCCTTCCCCTGCTTGTTGATCGAGTCGGGGAAGGCCTGCGTCTCGAGGCAGAGCGCGCCGTTCTTCTGGTAGACGGCGCCGCCCTTGCCGGGAATGCCGTCGAGGAAGTTGCCCGTATAGAACTGGATGCCCGGCTGATCCGACCAGATCTGCATCGAGCGGCCCGACTTCGGGTCGATCAGCACCGCCGAGAGCCACAGGCCGCCCGCCGCAGGCTTCTGGTCGAGCACGAAGTTGTGGTCGTAGCCGCCGGGATCGTCCTTCGTCGCGGGCATCTTGGCGAAGTCCTGGCCGATCAGCTTGACGGCCGTGAAGTCGAGCGGCGTTCCCTTCACGGGCGCGATCTCGCCCGTCGTGATCAGCGTGCCGTCGACGGGCGTGTAGCGCGACGCGGGAATCATCAGCACGTGGCCGAGGATGTCGCCCGAACCGTGGCCCGCGAGGTTCCAGTACGAGTGATGCGCCATGTTCACGACGGTCGGCGCGTCGGTGGTGGCGGTCATGGTGACATCGAGGGTGTTCTGCGGCGTGAGCGCGTACACCACCTTCGCGTCGACATTGCCGGGGTAGCCCTCCTCGCCGTCCTTCGAGCGGTAGGTGAACTCGACGGTGGCCACGCCGTTCACCACCTTGCCCTCGCCCTTCCACACGACCTTGTCGAAGCCCTTCACGCCGCCGTGCAGGTGGTTGGCGCCGTTGTTGGTGGCGAGCGTGAACTCCTTGCCGTCGATCGAGAACTTGCCGCCCGCGATGCGGTTGGCGCAGCGGCCCGCGGTGCAGCCGAAGTACTGCGTGCGCGCCACATAGTCGGCGGCGCTCTCGCGGCCGAGCACGACATCGGCGATGCTTCCCTGCGCATCGGGCACCTTCAGCGACACGATGATCGTGCCGTAGTCGGTGATCTCGGCCTCGAGGCCGTTGCCGTTGCGCAGCGTCCAGAGGTGGACGGGCTTGCCGTCGACCTCGCCCCAGTCCTTCTTGTCGACCGTGCCGGCGGCGCTCGGCGCATCGATGCGCTCGGGCTTGGGCGGGGTCGGTCGCAGCTGCGGCGCGGCGTAGGCCGTGGCGGCGACGGCGGCGATGGCGAGGGGCACGGCGAGCGAAAGCGTGTTGGGCAGGGACATGAATCCTCCGTGGAGTGGTCGGGTCGCGGCTAGGCGCCTGTCGCGCCCGCGCCGATCCGCTCGAGGCGGCGGGCGTTGAATCGGCGAATCAGCTCGTCGGCCGCCACTCCCACGAGGAGCACGCCGCCGACGACGGCGAACTCGATCTGAGACGAGAAGCCGGAGAGCGTGATCGTGTTCTGCAGGACGCGCAGCGTGGCGACGCCGAAGAGGACGCCGACGATGCTCGCCTCGCCGCCGCGCAGGCTGCATCCGCCGAGCACGGCCGCGGCGATCGCGTAGAGCTCGTAGAAGTTGCCGAAGTCGGACGGCTGCGCGCTCCCGATGTCGAAGATGAAGAGCATGCCGCCGAAGCCAGCGAGCAGGCTGCAGGCGACATAGGCGCCGGTGACGAGCCACGCGGTCGGCACGCCCGAGTAGCGGGCGG
>JBJTOV010000327.1:0-2934 GCA_046074745.1 Planctomycetota bacterium
CGAGTCGGCGCTTTCGTTCGAGCGCGCCACCCGCGCGGCGGCCGAGGCGGGCGGCGCCGCGGGCGCGTGGGGCGACCGCGAGGACCTGACGGGCGAGTTCATCTACACCATCGATCCGCCCGACGCGAAGGACTTCGACGACGCGATCTCGATCAAGCTCGACGAGGTGACGGGCAACTACGAGCTCGGCGTGCACATCGCCGATGTGGCGCACTTCGTCACCATGGGCTCGGCGCTCGACGAGGAGGCCGAGGCGCGCGCGACCAGCGTGTACCTGCCGCGCTACACGGTGCCGATGCTGCCCGAGACGCTGTCGAACGGCGTCTGCTCGCTGCAGGAGGGCGTGGCCCGCTTCACGCTCAGCGCGTTCATCATGCTCGACGCCGACGGCAAGGTCGTCGGCCAGCGGCTCTCGCGAAGCGTCATCCGTTCGGCGAAGCGCCTCACCTACATCGAGGCGCAGCACCTGATCGACGGCCGCATCGACGAGGCGCGCAAGCACGCGAAGACGGGCACCGACTACTCGAACCAGCTGCTCGACGCGCTGAAGCTGGCCGACAGGCTGGCGAAGACCATCCGCCGCCGCCGCCAGAAGGACGGCATGATCCATCTCGACCTGCCCGTGGTCGAGCTCGTGTACGACAATGAAGGCCATGTGGTCGACGCCGTGCCCGAGGACGACTCGTTCACGCACACGCTGATCGAGATGTTCATGGTCGAGGCGAACGAGGCGGTCGCGCGCACCTTCGCGGGCCTCGAGACGCCGCTCATCCGCCGCATCCACCCCGACCCGACCTTCGGCGACATCGAGGAGGTGCGCCAGTTCGCGCGACTCGCGAAGTGGCGGCTGCCCGACGAGCCGACGCGCAAGGACCTGCAGGCGCTGCTCGACGCGACGCGCGGCTCGCCCGCGTCGCGCGCCGTGCACTTCTCGGTGCTCCGCTGCATGGCGAAGGCCGTGTATTCGCCCGCGCTCGTCGGGCACTATGCGCTCGCGAGCGACCACTACGCGCACTTCACGAGCCCGATCCGCCGCTATCCCGACCTGCTCGTCCACCGCGTGGTGCACGCGTTCCTCGACATCACCGACAACGGGCGCGAGAGCGCGGGCGGCAAGAAGCGCCGCGGGCTGACGCGCGCGCTGTCCGAGGATCCGCGCGTGCTCGACGAGGCGCGCCTGCTCGAGCTCGGCCGCCACTGCACCGACCGCGAGATCGCGGCCGAGAGCGCCGAGAAGGACCTGCGCACCTTCCTCGTGCTGCAGCTCCTGAACGAGAAGCACCTCGGCGACGAGCTCGACGGCACCGTCACCGGCATCATGCCCAACGGCACCGTGTTCGTGTCGATCGACCGCTACCTCGTCGACGGCGCCGTTCCCTCGCGCGACATGAAGGGCGGCGACGGCCGGCTCGACCGCTGGCAGCAGGACAAGCGCAGCGGGCGCCTGGTCGCGTCGCGCAGCGGCGCGTCGGTCGGTCTCGGCGACCGCATCCGCGTGCGCATCGCGACCGTCGACCTGCGCGGCCGCCAGCTCAACCTCGAGATCGTGAAGTTCGGCCGCCCCGCCATCGAGGTCGAGGGCGAGCTGCCTGCGTCTGGCGATGCGGGCGCGCGCAGGCTTTCGGGCGACGACCGCTACTTCGAGCCGCGGCCGCGCGACGGCGGCAAGGGGCGCACGGGGCGCGACAAGTTCGGACATAAGCCCGGATTCAAGAAGGGGCGACGGGGCCGCAAGGGTTGAGGCGACGGCGGGAGCGCGGTCCGAAGCGGCTCACGACGGGTGTGGTTCGATCTGCGCCGCCGAGGCCGTGCGTGACAGCGAACAGGCGCCGCACGGGTTGACCTCCGACCCTGTCTCATGTGAAAATCGTCGGAAATCCGCTCCCCTTGCGCGCGAGGTGGACGCATGATTGCATCGATCAGGCCGTGGGATTCACGGTGTGGATTTCACGGTGTGGATTTCACGGTGACTGGAAGTCACGGTGTTCGGAGCGATCGATGTCGAGCTACTTCACACGCACCGCCGAAGGCAGGGTCGCCGGCCCGTTCTCGAGCCTCGAGCTGCGGCAACGCGCCCGTGCAGGCCTGATCGGCGATCTCGACCTCGTGCGCCGCGAGGGCGAGCGCCTGTGGGTGCGCGCGAACAAGGTGGGTGGACTGCGCGACATCCTGCGCGACATCGCGCTCGAAGGCCGCGCGGCGTCGGCCGAGCCACCGCCGCTCCCGAAGCTTTCCGCGCCGATCGCAGCCGAGACCGCCGAGGACAGGTGGAACAGCGTGATCTCGCCGTCCGAGGATCCGCCGCCTGACGAGCCACTGGTCAGGTTCGGAGCGCGGATCGACGAGGATGCGCGCGCCGAGGAAAGCGATCGAGCGTCGCGGAACGCGGATCGAGCGCAAGACGAAGCGAGCCAGTTCGAGCCTGATTTCCTCGATGCTGATGCGGCTCCTCCGAGCGTGGACGCCGCGAACCTCGAGGACACAGGTGTGGATCTCGATTCACTGGCCATCGCGCCTGTGCCATCGCCGGCTCCGCTCGACGAAGTCGCTGAGCTCGCGGAGGTCGCCGAGATCGATTTGCTGCAGGTCGATCTGACGGAGGCCGACCTCGTCGAGGCGGAGCTCATCGAAGCAGATTTGATGGAGCAGCCTCGCACGCCGCGCGACCCGCTCGACTCCACCGCCAGCGCGCCCGAAGCCACTTCACCGCCGCCATCCGACGCCTCCACCCATCACGGCATCGCCGCGTCCACCGACATCGATCTCTTCGAGTCCTCGCCTGCGGCCGCGGATCTTCCCGATGAACCGTGGCCTGAGCCCGAAGCGCCCCCGCCACCGCCGCCCGCACGCAGGCCCGCTTCCCCCGATTCACTGCTCGAAGGCAGCGGCTTGCTCAGCCTCGACGAACCCGATCTCCCGCCCGCACCTCCGCCG
>JBJTOV010000328.1:0-3507 GCA_046074745.1 Planctomycetota bacterium
CGATCCCGAGCTCGGTCCACATCGCCCGCGCGGTCTTCGGTCCGATGCCTTGGATCGCGAGCACTTCCTTCAGGCCCGCCGGCACCTGCGCGCGCAGCTCCTCGAGCTCGGACATCGTCTGCGACTGCGCGAATTCGCCGATCTTCGCGGCGGTCGACGCCCCGAGGCCGTCGATCTCCTTGAGCTCGGCCACGGGAGTCGAGCAGGCGTCGACGGTCATCGACTCGACCGTGCGGGCCGCGCGTCGCAACGCGTTCACCTTGAAGGTGTTCTGGCCGAGGATCTCGGCGAGCACGGCAAGTTCCTCGAATGCGGCCGCGACTTCGGCGTTGGTGGGCATGCGGGGAGCGTAGCGCGGGCTCGGCTGCTCGGGCGCGCGCCAGGCCGCTAGCCGCGGTGCGGCGCGACCATCGAAAGCAGCACCTCCGCGGTGCGTGCGGTTCCGCCCTGCTGCGCCCGGATCACCGCGCGTCCGCGGCTCGCGACTTCGGCCCGCAGCGCGGGATCGGCGGCCAGCGCCGCGAGCGCGGGCCTGAGTTCCTTGGCGGAAACCTGGCGAAGCCCGCCGCCTGCGACGAGCGCGCCGACGACCTCGCGGAAGTCATGCACGCGCGGCCCGATCACCACAGGCTTGCCGAGGGCCGCGGGCTCGATCGGGTCGCTTCCGTACAGGACTCCGAAACTTCGGCCCATCACCACGATGTCGGCGAACGCATAGGCCATGCCGAGCTCGCCGATCGTGTCGAGAAGATAGAAGCGGGTCGACGCGTCGCCGCGCTCCTTGCGCGAGCGGCGCACGCAGCCCGCGAGGTTCGCGGCCACGCCGTCCCACCACTCGGGCTTGCGCGGCGCGATCAGAAGGCGTGCGCCCTCGGGCAGCGAATCGCGCAGCAGCGCTTCCTCGCCTGGCTCCGTGCTTCCCGCCACGACGAGGAGCCCCCTGCCCTCGTTCACGCCGAAATCGGCCGCAAGCGCCTCGGCGCCGGGCACGGCGTCGCGTATCGCGATCGAGTCCCACTTCATGTTGCCGGTGACGACGACATCGCGGGCACCGAGCTCGACGAAACGCTCGGCGTACGCGCTGTTCTGCGCAAGCACCACATCGGCGCGCGCGAACATGCCCCGCACCAGGCGCCGCACCTTGCGGTAGCGCACGATGCTGCGGTCGCTGAGCCGGCCGTTCACCACCGCGATGGGAATCCCGCGCGCGCGCGCGATTCGGGTCGTGTTCGGCCAGAGCTCGAGCTCGACGAGGACGAGAAGATCGGGCCGCGTGCGACCGAGCCAGCGGCGCACGGCGAAGGAGAAGTCGAACGGCGTGCGCACCACCGCATGACGCTCGCCGAACAGCGACTTCGCGCGCGCAAGGCCTGTATCGGTCGTCACGCTCACAACCACCTCGGGGCGCGAGGCGTCGGCTGCAAGCAGTTCGACCAGCCCGCGGATCGCGTTCACCTCGCCCACCGACACCGCGTGGATCAGGATGCGCCTGCGGCCCTCGGTGCGCGGCAGCGCGGGGCCCCGCCCGAGGCGCGCGGGCCAGTCGGTGCGGATCTTTCCGGTCGCGACCATGCGCACCAGCCACACGGGGCTCGCGAGCAGCGCGCCGATCAGGTAGACGAAGTCGGTGACGAGCGCACGCAGCATCAGCGGAGATTCTTCGCCATCGCCTGCAGCCACTTCGCGCTCTGCACGCCCTCGGCGAGGTCGGCGACGCGGCCGCGGCTGTCGACATACATCGTCTTCGGGATCAGCCCCGACGCGTTCATGCGCCGCACGAACTCGTTGAAGTCGTCGGTGGCCATGTACTCGCCTTCGTTCGCCTGATTCGACTGCAGGAACGACTTCACGAGCTGCGGGCCCGTGTCCATGCTGACGCCGATCACCGCGAGGCGCTCGGGAAACCCCGACTTCAGCGAGTGCACCGTGGACCGGTTCTGGCGGCAAGGACCGCACCAGGTGGCCCAGATCTCGATGATCATGGGTCGCCCCGCGTACTTGGCCAGACTGACGGGGTTTCCATCGAGGTCGCGCACGGTGAGCTTGTGCACGGGGCCGAGTTCTGCGGGGGTGGCCGCGGCGGCGGGAGCGGAAGGCGCGGCAGGTGCGGGAGGCGTGGTCGTGGCCGCGGGCGTGGCCGTGGCCGCGGGCGTAGCCGTCGCCGCTGGCGTGGCACCGCTTCCCGGGTCGCACGCAAGCGGAATCGCCGCGAGAAAGGCTGCTGCAAGAACACGCGCGGTCTGCATCGGTGCAGAATACCCGACCATGCCGCCATCGCGCGACACCAGTTTCGCCGCCGCCCCATGGCGCGTCGCGCTCGATACGGGCGGCACCTTCACGGACCTTGTCGCGGTCGACCCCGAAGGTCGAACGCTGCGGGCCAAGATTCCTTCTGACGGATCGCTCGTAGCGGCTGCTTCGGGCATGCGCGCGCCGCGGGTGGTCGGCGTCGTCGCAGCGGGTGGACTCGATTGGCCCGACGGGCTTCTCGTGGGCTGGACGATGAGGTCGGGCATGCACGATGCACGGATCGTCGGGCACGAAGCGGGCGCGGTGGTTCTCGACCGAGACCTCGAGCTGCCACGCGACGCATCGCTGCGATTCACGAGCGACCACGCGCCGATCGATGCGCCACGGCTTGGACTGCACCTCCTCACGCGTACGCCGCTCGGTCGCGCGCTTCCGCCGATCGAGATCCGCCTGTCGACCACGCGCGGCACCAACGCGCTGCTCGAGGGCCGCGGCGCGCGGGTGGGCGTGCTCGTCTCGGACGGCCTCACGGGTGTCGTCGAGATCGGCGACCAGACGCGCGATCGGCTGTTCGCGCGGGTTCCTGCGCCGCGACGCGTTCTGGCGCACGCGGTGCGCGCGCTGCCCGAGCGAACGCTGGCCGACGGAACGGCGCGGCTTCGCGCGAACGCCGCGGACATCGAGCGCGCCTGCACCGACCTCCGCGCCGCGGGCTGCGACCGGTTCGTGGTGAGCCTCGCGCACGCGCTCGTCGACGGCGGGCGGGAGGCCGAAGTCGCGGCGTCGCTATCGGCATGCGGAGTTCCAGCGGTCGCCGCCTCGCAGATCGCGCCGCATCCACGGCTTCTGACCCGCACGGAGACCGCGGTCGTGTCGGCGCGCGTGGCCCCCGCGCTCGAGGCGTTCGTCGCAGACGCCACGAGGTCGGCGCACGCGGGAAGCAGAGAGTGCGTGTTCACGAGCGCGGGCGTGCTGCAGTCGGCGCAGCGTTTCGCGGCGCGAGACACGCTGTTTTCGGGCCCCGCGGGCGGCGCGCGGGCGGTGTGCGCCGTGGCCGAGCGGCACGCGATCGCCGCAGCCATCGGCTTCGACATGGGCGGGACGAGCAGCGATGTCACGCGCGCCGTGCGCGGCAGAGTCGCGATGCGCAGCGAAACGCGGCTCGCCCGCACGACGGTCGCGGCGCCTGCGCTTGCGATCGACAGCGTGGCTGCGGGTGGCGGATCGATCTGCCGCGTGCGCGACGGGGCGTTCGAG
>JBJTOV010000329.1:0-4220 GCA_046074745.1 Planctomycetota bacterium
AGAACAACGATCGCGACCGCGTGCTTGCGGCGACCGACCTGCTGTCGATCGTCGGCGAGGTGGTCGCGCTGCGTCCGAAGGGGCGCGAGCATGTCGGCCTGTGCCCGTTCCACAACGACCGGACGCCGTCGCTCGCCGTCGTGTCCCACAAGGGATCCGGCTTCTACAAGTGCTTCGCCTGCGGCGCCGCGGGCAACGCCATCGACTTCGTCATCAACTACCACCGCATGGAGTTCGTCGAGGCGCTGAAGTTCCTCGCGCAGCGGGCGGGCATCGAGCTCACGCCGTTCGAGCAGCGAAGAGCCACGCCTGCCGGCGAGCCGACGCGCGACGACATCCTTCGCGCGAACGCGCTGGCCGACCGCTTCTTCCGAAGGGCCTACGCCGACGAGCAGCTGGGCGCGCGTGCGCGCGCGGAAGTGTCGAAGCGAGGCTTCGAGCCCGAGACCGTCGAAGCCTTCGGCCTCGGCGCCGCCCCGCCGGGCGACAGGCTGGTCGATGGCGTCCGCAAGGCGCTCAAGCAGGCGGGAAGCGACTACCCCTCGTTCGAGGCGTTCGTCCAGGCGGGCGTCATCCGACCGGCGCGAACGGGAGGCGGCCATGTCGATTTGCTTCGCGACCGGCTTGTCTTCCCGATCTGCGACGACCTCGGCCGGCCGATCGCGTTCGGCGGCCGGGTCCTCGACCCCGAGCAGCAGCCCAAGTACCTGAACAGCCCCGAGTCGCCCGTCTTCCACAAGTCGCGGGCGCTCTACGGCATCCACCGTGCCAAGCGGCCGATCGTCGCGAGCAAGACCGCGATCATCACCGAGGGCTACACCGATGTCATCGCCTGCCATCGCGCGGGCTTCACCAACACGGTCGCCACGCTCGGCACCGCTCTGACGCGCGAGCATGCGCGCGTGCTGCGCCGCATGTGCGACACCGTGGTGCTTCTCTTCGACGGCGACGAGGCCGGCCAGAAGGCCGCCGACCGCGCGCTCGAGGTGTTCTTCGCGGAGCCGATCGACATCAAGATCTGCGTGCTACCCGATGAACTCGACCCAGACGACCTTCTGCGCACCGAAGGCGGCCGCGAGCGGTTCCAGCAGGCCCTCGACCGCTCGGTCGATGTCCTCCGCTTCATGCACACGCGCATGGCGCGACAGGTGGCAGGCCGCGGACTGTCGGGGCGCCAGCAGATGATCGAGCAGTCAACGGCGCGCTTCGTTGACCTCGGGCTCAACCAGATGAGCGGCGTGCGCCGGCAGCTTGTCTTCCAGACGCTGTCGGATCTGCTCGGGATCTCGGCCGCAGAACTCGATCGGCTGTCGCGATCGATGCGCGCGAGGCCGATGGCAGGCGTCCGCGGCCCCGACGGTGCGGAGTCGGGACAGCACGCGGCTGCGCAGCTTGACGGCAATCACGCGGGAGTCGGGCACGCGGGAGTCGGGCACGCGGGAACTTCCTCGGAGCCGCATTCGGGCAGGATCTCGATCGGCACGGGTGCCTCGCGCGCGCGCCGCGAGGCCGAGCGCAGGCTCGTCGCCATCCTCTGCTGCGACCCGAGCTCCGTGGGGATCGCGGTGCCTGTCGAGGGCGCGGGACGACTTCCGCTGTCCGAGGCGCTGTCGCCCGAGGAAATCACTGACGCGGGCACCGCCGAGCTGTTTGCGCGCATCCGCGACGCCCGCGAGAACGGCCGCCGCATCGGCTTCGATGCGTTGTTCGCCGAGCTGTCGACCCCCGCCGAGAAGGCTCTGGCGTCCGACCTCTATCTCTTCGGCAGCGCCGCGCTGGCCGAGGCGGCACGGGTGCGGATCGGCCGCACATCGGCAAGCGACGACGCCCCCTTCGATCCAGCGGTTGCGGCCGCGGAAACGCTGTCCGCATGGTCCGATCTCGAGTCGGTCCGAAGGCGGGAGGCCGCCAAAAGGTCCGTGGAACCATCGGAAATGGCCTCCGAAGGCCGATGGCGCGACGGAGAAGCGCGTACTTCTTCTCTGGAACTTGATGGAACGCCGATACACGGCACCCTGTCCTCTCCCCCTGGCCCGCGTCCGGCCCCGGGGAGTGACGACGGAGCGTCCGTGGCAGCCGAGCGTCTCGCGCGCATCCGCGCGCGGGGGCACGATGTCACGGCGGCAGGCGCACTTTTCCGCCGCGGGTCCATGCCCGCGGCCGAGCCAGGACGGAAGGACCCACTGTGAGCATCACGCTAGAGACACTCGACCAGGCATCTCCCGTTCTCCGCGGACTCGTGGAGGAGGGGATTCGCCGCCGCTGGATCAGCTACGAAGAGCTGAACACCTGCCTCCCCGACGAGTTCGTGGATCCCGAGAGGATCGACGAGCTGCTCGTGTTCATCAACGAGCATCAGATCGAGATGATCGACGAGGTCGAGATCAGGCGCAACAACTACGCCTGCTTCGATGCGCCGCTCCAGACCAACCTCAAGTTCCAGCGCGACGATCCGAAGAAGTCGGGCCGTGGCGACGGCGGCTCGTCGGGCCCCGCGCAGCCATCGGCCGCCGCCCTCGCGGCCGCCGAGCTCGAGATCAAGAAGAACAAGCGCAAGAAGAAGGCCGCCGAGAGCGAGATGTCGGGCGAGGAGGAAGGTCCAGACCCCGACGACTTCGATGTCGAGGAGGACATCCTCGACGACTCCGAGATGCAGGCGGCCGTCGAGAAGGCGCTCGCCGAGCAGGGTTCGAAGCGGATCGATGACCCGATCCGCATGTACCTGACGCAGATGGGCACGATCCCCCTGCTCACGCGCGAGGAGGAGATCCGTCTCGCCAAGAAGATCGAGACGACGCGCATGATCTTCCGGCGCAAGGTGCTCGAGAGCGACTACGCCGCGGGCGAGGCCGTGAAGATCCTGAAGGATGTGCACGCCCAGAAGCTGCCGTTCGATCGCACGATGCGCATCTCGACCGCCGAGCCGCACGCGAAGCAGAAGATCGAGCAGCGCATTCCGGCCAATCTGCCGACGATCGAGCGCCTGCTGAAGCTCAACCTGCAGTCGTGGGAGCAGCTCGAGGCGGGTGGCGTGAGCGCCGCGCAGAAGACGCAGCTCTTCCGCGAGATCGCGCTGCGCCGCCGCCGCATCGGCACCCTGCTCGAGGAATGCTGCCTGCGCACCGGCCGCATCGTGCCGCTCTACCGCAAGCTCCTCGGCATCGTTTCGAAGATGCGCGAGATGCAGCGCAACCTCGTGAAGGCCGAGAAGAACCCCGACCGGTACGACCCCGAGGATGTGTTCGTGATGCAGGAGGAGTTCGACGGCCTCCGCAACCTCGTGCTCGAGCCGATGGACGAGTTCGAGCGCCGCATGCGCGACATCCAGCGCGTGTTCGGCGAGTACGAGCAGGCGAAGCGCGACCTCTCGGGCGGCAACCTCCGCCTTGTGGTCTCGATCGCCAAGAAGTACCGCAACCGCGGCCTGCCCTTCCTCGACATCATCCAGGAAGGCAACACGGGCCTGATGCGCGCCGTCGACAAGTACGAGTACAAGCGCGGCTACAAGTTCTCGACCTACGCGACCTGGTGGATCCGCCAGGCGATCACCCGCGCCATCGCCGACCACGCGCGCACGATCCGCGTGCCCGTGCACATGATCGAGACGATGTCGAAGCTGCGCAACATCCAGAAGGCGCTGCTCCAGGAGCTCGGCCGCGAGCCCACGATCGAGGAGATCGCGATCAAGGCCAAGATGCCGATCGAGGAGACGCGGCGCGTGATGAAGATCTCGCGCCATCCGATCTCGCTCGACCGCCCTGTCGGCGAGAGCGAGGACTCGCACTTCGGCGACTTCATCGAGGACGAGTCGCAGGCGAGCCCGAGCGATTCGGCCTCCAGCGAGATGCTGCGCCAGCGCATCAACGATGTGCTCAAGACGCTGACCTACCGCGAGCGCGAGATCCTCAAGCTCCGCTACGGCATCGGCGACGGGTACACCTACACGCTCGAGGAAGTCGGCAGGATCTTCAAGGTCACGCGCGAGCGCGTGCGCCAGGTCGAGTCGAAGGCGATCCGCAAGCTGCAGCACCCGGTGCGCCGCCAGCGTCTCGCCAGCTTCCTGCCTGGTCACATGGCGGACCTCGAAGGCGAGCCCGATGCGGAGCGCGAGTTCTCTGGCTCCGATGAGTGACTCGGCGCGATGAGTGACTCGGCGCCACGGCGCTCGAGACAATCATGAAACCACGCGGCACGGGCTTCCCGTGCCGCGTGTCATTTTG
>JBJTOV010000330.1:0-8215 GCA_046074745.1 Planctomycetota bacterium
CACCAAGGACGCTGGCGAGATCGCCGGCCTCAAGGTCGAGCGCATCATCAACGAGCCCACGGCGGCGGCGCTCGCCTACGGCCTCGAGAAGAAGAAGAACGCGCGCATCGCGGTCTTCGACCTCGGCGGCGGCACCTTCGACATCTCGATCCTCGATGTCGGTGACGGCGTGTTCGAGGTGCTCTCGACAAACGGCGACGGCCACCTCGGCGGCGACGACTTCGACGACCGCGTCATCAACTTCCTCGCGGACGAGTTCCGCAAGAAGGAAGGCATCGACATCACCAAGGACGCGATGGCGCTGCAGCGCCTGAAGGAGGCGGCCGAGAAGGCGAAGATCGAGCTCTCCACCCAGATGGAGACCACGGTCAACCTGCCCTTCATCACCGCCGACCAGACGGGCCCGAAGCACCTCCAGGTCGCGCTCACCCGCGCGAAGTTCGAGGAACTGTGCGCCGAGCTGTTCACGCGCCTGCGCGGACCGTGCGAGCAGGCGCTCAAGGACGCCAAGCTTGCGCCCTCCGAGATCCAGGAGGTCGTGATGGTCGGCGGCTCGATCCGCATCCCGAAGGTCCAGGCGATCGCGAAGGAGATCTTCAAGACCGACGCGCTCGACCGCTCGATCAACCCCGACGAGGTCGTCGCCATCGGCGCCGCCATCCAGGGCGGCGTGCTGATGGGCGATGTCAAGGATGTGCTCCTGCTCGATGTCACGCCGCTGTCGCTCGGCGTCGAGACCTACGGCGGCGTGATGACCACGCTGATCGCGCGCAACACCACGATCCCGACCTCGAAGAAGGAGGTCTTCTCGACGGCGTCGGACAACCAGAACTCGGTGACGATCCATGTGCTGCAGGGCGAGCGCCCGATGGCCGCGGACAACCGCAGCCTCGGCAAGTTCGACCTGTCGGGCATTCCGCCCGCGCCGCGCGGCGTGCCGCAGATCGAGGTCGAGTTCGCGATCGACGCGAACGGCATCCTCAATGTGTCGGCCACCGACAAGGCTTCGGGCAAGAAGCAGGAGATCAAGATCACCGGCTCGTCGGGCCTGTCGAAGGACGACATCGAGAAGATGAAGCGCGAGGCCGAGGAGAACGCGGCGGCCGACAAGCAGCGCCGCGAGCTGGTCGACCTGCGCAACCAGGCCGAGCAGATCGTCTACGCGACCAAGAAGACGCTGACCGATCTCGGCGAGAAGGTTCCCGCCGCGACGCGCAGTTCGGTGGAGAGCGCGATCTCGAACCTCGAGGACCGCGTGAAGGGCGACGACGCCACCGCGATCCAGAAGGCGCTCGACGCGCTGAACCAGGCCGCGCAGGAGCTCGGCAAGATCTCCTACGAGGCCGCGAAGGAGTCGGGCGGACAGTCGCAGGCATCGGCCAAGAAGGACGATGTCATCGACGCCGAGTACGAGGTCAAGGACGACAAGAACTGAACGCGGCGTTCGCCGCCGCCGGAACCGGACGCGATCCAGGGCGCCCGTCAAAGGACGGGCGCCCTGCTCTTTCCGAGCGTCTGCGGCCGTTCGGACATGCGCGCGGCAGCCGCTAGACTGAGCGCCCTATGTCGGACCACGCGCACGCACCGAAGGGCATGCAGACGCTGAAGGGCATCCCCGTGTCGCCGGGGATCCTCATCGGCCGCGTGTTCGTGCTGGGCGAGGCCGAGACCCATGTGCCGCACCGCGACATCGCGGAGGGCGAGGTGCCGCACGAACTTGCGCGCCTCGACCAGGCCCTGGTCGCCGCGACCGCCGACCTGTGCGCGCTGCGCGACCGCACCGAGGAGCAGCTCGGACGCGAGGCCGCGAAGATCTTCGGGTTCCACCTCGGCCTGCTGCAGGACCCCGCGCTGCTCGGCCCCATGCGCAAGCGCATCTCGGGCGACCGCGTGAACGCCGAGGTCGCCGTCGCCGACGCGTTCAAGAAGGTCACCGACCAGTTCCTTGCGATCGGGAACGAGGTCTTCCGCCAGAAGGCGAACGATGTGCTCGACCTCGACCGCCGCGTGCTCGGCAAGCTGATGGGCGAGACCGAGTCGCGACTGTCCGCGCTCGAGGAGCCCGTGATCATCGTCGCGCACGAGCTGACGCCGTCGCAGACAGCGGGCATGGACCGCAAGCGGATCCTCGGCATCGCGACCGACCTCGGCGGCCGCACGAGCCACACCTCGATCGTGGCGCGCGCGATCGAGATCCCCTGCGTGGTCGGCTGCCAGCGCATCGTGGGCCGCGCCGACGACGGCGACCTCGTGATCGTGGACGGCGACACGGGCGTGGTGGTGGTGCGCCCTGACGAGCGCACGCTGGCCGAGTACCGCGCGCAGCAGGACCGCTTCTCGCACTTCCGCAAGGCGCTGCGCGACACGGCGCCGCTCGAGGCGGTGACCAAGGACGGCACGCGCATCCGACTGCTCGGAAACATCGAGTTTCCGCACGAGGTCGAGAGCGTCCTCGCGAACGGCGGCGACGGCGTGGGCCTGTACCGCACCGAGTTCCTCTACCTGACCAACGACCACGAGCCGAGCGAGGAGGAGCAGTACCGCGCGTACCGCCGCACGCTCGAGCTGCTCGCGGGGCGGCCGTGCACGATCCGCACGCTCGACCTCGGCGCCGACAAGTACACGCAGCAGCGCGCGCACGAGCCCGAGCGCAATCCGTTCCTCGGCCTGCGCTCGATCCGCTACTGCCTGCAGCACCGCGAGCTCTTCAAGACGCAGCTGCGCGCGATCCTGCGGGCGAGCGCGCACGGGCAGCTGAAGGTGATGTTCCCGCTGGTGTCGACGCTGATGGAGCTGCGCCAGGCGAAGATGATCCTGAACGATGTGTGCGAGGAGCTCGACGAGGAGGGCATCCGCTTCGACAGGAACATCCAGACGGGCATCATGGTCGAGGTGCCGAGCGCGGCGCTCCTGGCGCGGGCGTTCGCCGACGAGTGCGCGTTCTTCTCGATCGGCACCAACGACCTGATCCAGTACACGCTGGCGGTCGACCGCGGCAACGAGCGGGTGGCCAATCTCTACACCGGGGCCTCTCCCGCGGTCCTTTATCTGGTCAAGCAGGTGATCCGCGCGGGCCGCCGCGCGGGCATCGATGTGTCGCTGTGCGGCGAGATCGCGGGCGAGGCCATCTACACGATGTTGCTCATTGGCCTCGGACTCCGTACACTTTCGCTCGTCCCGAGCCAGATCCCCCTCGTCAAGAAGGTGATCCGATCCGTGGACATCCCCCATTGCGAGCAGCTGGCCCGACGGGTCGGTTCGTTCGATTCCGAGCGGCAGGTGCTTGCCACCCTCCGCGACGAACTCAGGAAAGTCGACCCCGACTCGTTCGGTGGCTGGATCGCCGAGTGACGGCAGGCCAGCGGGCGGGTCGGAACACAAACAGAGAGGCCGAGCGGCGTCGCCCCGAGGGCGGCGCGGCACCCGAGGACTCACCGCACAGCGGTGGCCGACGGGATGAAGGCACGGCGCGCGCGCTGACCCGCACGCGCCCTGCCGCGGCCAGGCAGCCTGCGTCGGCGTGCAACCGCGCGCGACAGGCTGGAACGAACGATCGCGTGCGCCGCTGCGCACGCCGCGACACGGAGCGCCGCCGGCCCACAGATTGGCCCGGCCGCGCGTTCCGCGCGACGACGGCAGCGGACAGGCGATGCGAGCGGTGCGGGCCGAGCCATCGGCCACGGCACCCGCGGACGCCGGCCTTCGGGCCAGGCCTCCGAGGAGGGTCCGTCCGTTTCGGACCCCTGCTCGCCGATCTCGCGCGCCCCACGCGGCGCGCGGCCTGGACCACGGAGTGCGCCTTCGCATCGCTCGGCTTCGCAAGCCGGCCCAGTGGCCGGAGAAGCGAAGCGTGATGGACAACCAGCACACGGATGACACGATCGGGAGCGGCGCGGGCGAGAGGGCCCGCGCTCAAGACGGTGCGCATGGAGGCGGCGCGCACGGCGACGGCGCCCACGGCGAAGGCGCGCGCGGGCGCGAGCGCCACCCCGGAGCCGAGCACGGAGCCGAGCACGACCCCGACTACGGCTTCGTCGAGGACAACCACGACGACCGCGACGGCGCGCAGATGGAGTCGGGCCCGCTCGACGAGGGCGACGGCGGATCGGCCGATGAGGACGAGCCGAACGAGGCGGAAAGCCGGTTCAGCGACGCGCGTTCGGAGATCGGGCTCGAGAGCGAAGGGCTTGAGAGTGAGGGCTTCGAGAATGAGGACTCGCTCAGCCCCGACGAACTCGCGGGCACGGGCGATGTCTCCGATGAAGCCTCGGACGCGATGTGGGCCGACGACCGCGCCGACGCCGAGGAGGCTGCGGCCGCGTATGCGCGCGCCTCGATGATGGCCTTCGAGGCGCCCGCCCCCGAGCGCGCCGACGAGGACGAGGATGCGCTCGAGGTGCACCGCGGCGAGAAGCCGAAGCAGCTCATGGTCGTGAACGATGTGCCCGGCGAGGAGACGCGCATCGCGATCCTCGAGCAGGGCAAGCTCGCGCAGTTCTTCGCCGAGCGCGCGTCGACCGCCACCAATGTCGGCTCGATCTACAAGGCGCGCGTCGTGAATGTCGAGCCCGCGATCCAGGCCGCGTTCGTCGACTTCGGCCAGGGCGCGAACGGCTTCCTCCACATCAGCGACCTGCACCCGAAGTACTTCCCGGGCGACAAGGACCGCACCGAGAAGGTCGGCCGCAAGATCCCGCGCCGCTCGCGCCCGCTGATCCAGGACGCGCTCAAGCGCGGCATGGAGATCACCGTGCAGGTGCTGAAGGAAGGCCTCGGTTCGAAGGGCCCGACCGTCACCAGCTACCTGTCGATCCCCGGACGCATGCTCGTGATGATGCCCGACATGGACAATGTCGGCGTGTCGCGCAAGGTCGACGACGAGGAGGGCCGGCGCAAGATGCGCAAGATCCTCGACTCGCTGAACCTGCCCGAGGGCTTCGGCTTCATCCTGCGCACCGCGGGCTTCGACGCCACGCGCACCGAGCTTGCGCGCGACGCGCAGTACCTGACCCGCCTGTGGCAGGTCATGGAGAAGCGCATGAACGCGGTCGGCGCGCCGTGCGAGCTGTACACCGAGGGCGACATCCTGCTGCGCACGATCCGCGACTCGATCGATGCGTCGGTCGACGGCATCGTGGTCGACAGCGAGGGATCGTTCCACCGCGCGAAGGCGTTCCTCGAGGTCGTTTCGCCGCGCACCGCGATGAAGGTGCACTACTGGGACCGCAAGACGCCCGTCTTCCACGCCTTCGACATCGAGCGCCAGGTCGACCTGATCCACGCGCGCGAGGTTCCGCTGCCTTCGGGCGGCGCGCTGGTGATCGACCAGGCCGAGGCGCTGGTGGCGATCGATGTGAACTCGGGCCGCTCGCGCAGCGCCCGCGACAGCGAGACCAACGCCTACAACACCAACCAGGAGGCCGTGGACGAGATCGCGCGGCAGCTGCGCCTGCGCGACCTCGGCGGCGTGGTGGTGTGCGACCTGATCGACATGCGCGCGTCGAAGCACCGCCGCGACATCGAGGAGCGCTTCAAGAAGAACCTCGCCCGCGACCGCGCGAAGACGACCGTGTCGCAGATCAGCGAGTTCGGCATCATCGAGATGACGCGCCAGCGCATGCGGCCGAGCCTGCGTAAGACGCACTACGCCGACTGCCCGCACTGCGGCGGCTCGGGCGACATCCGCATGCCCGACACCGTGGCGGCCGACGCGATGCGCCGCATCCAGCTGGTGCTCGACATGGAGCGCGTGTCGCGCACCGAGGTGGTGTGCAGCTCGCGCGTGGCGGGCATCCTGCTCTCGAAGCGCCGCCGCGCGCTGGTCGAGCTCGAGGACCTGTTCTCGAAGAAGATCGACATCCGCATCAGCGACGCGATCCCCGTCGACCGCGTCGACATCTACGCCTACGACGACCGCGGGGCCGATGTCGACCTCGCGCGGCCGATGAAGATGCAGATGCCCGCGCTTTCGGCCCTTCCGACCGAGATCGAGGAGGACGAGGGCGGCGAGGGCGAGGCGGAAGGCTCCTCGGCGCAGGGACAGGGCGGAGGACGCGGCCGGCGCCGTCGTCGTCGCCGCAAGCCCGCACCCGCTGACGCGACCTCGATCATCCTGTCGGGCGGTTTCGACGACCTGCCCGAGGTCGACGAGGACGAGGAGAGCGTGTCCGAGGCGCTGGCGCGCGCGGACCGCGAGGACGAAGACGATTCGGACGAGTCGGAGGACGGCGGCAAGCCCGAGCGCGGTGCGCGCGACGGCGAGGCCCGCGACGGCGACTCGCGCGAGGGCGGACGCCGCCGCAAGCGCCGACGCCGCGGTGGACGCGGACGCCGCGATCGCGAGGATGGCGATGCGCAGGATGGCGAGCAGCGGCCCGCGAAGGCTGCCGTGCCCGCCGCGCCCCCGCCGCCGCCGCGCGAGCCGAGCCCGCCGATCCGCGTGCATGCGCTCGCCAAGGAGATGGAGGTCACCAGCAAGGAGGTCCTGGCCACCTGCGCCGAACTCGGCATCGAGGTGAAGGGCCATCAGTCGCTGCTCACGGGCGAACAGGGCGACGACCTGCGCAAGGCGTACAAGAAGCCGCCGTTCGACCAGCACGAGCCGCCCGCTGCACCCGAGCCGCAGTCCGAGGACGACGGTGGCGCGGAGGGCGAGGGCGGAGGCGACTCGTCGGAGGCGGGCGAAGGCGGCGGACGCCGTCGCAAGCGTCGGCGCCGTCGGCGTGGTCGCGGTGGGCGCGATCGTGACGGTGGCGAGGGCCGCGGCGAAGGATCGTCGGATGGCTCTTCGGAGGGCGATCGCGCCGATTCGGAGGGCAGGGCCGAAGGAGACCGCGAGGGCCCCAATGAGGATTCCAGCGACGACTCGAGCGCGGACTCCGGTGGGGATGATTCAAGCGACGGGGACGGAGCCTCGGAATCCTCGTCCGAAAGCGGCGACGGGCAGGGCTCGCGCGAAGGCGGTGGACGGCGCAAGCGCCGGCGTCGTCGGCGTGGCCGCGGCGGTCGCGAAGGTGGCGAGGGCGGCGAGGGCCGTCCCGAGGGGAACCGTGAAGGCAACCGCAGCGAGAACCGCAGCGGCGGCGATGGTGGCCGTGGCGATGGTGGCCGTGGCGATGGTGGCCGTGGCAACGGCGGCGGCGGCAACGGCGGCGGCGGCCGGCGCGATGGCGACCGTCGTGACGGTGGCCGTCGAGACGGCGGCCGACGCGATGGCGGACGCGATGGCGGTCGGCGCGAGGAACGGAGCTCCCCCGCTCCCGCCCCAGCGCCCGCACCGGCGCCCGCGGCACGCCCCCGCTCGCTCTATGGCGGACGCGTGCGCAAGCTCGCGCCCGGTGAACGCCCGAAGGGCGGCGGCGACGAGTGATGCGCTCCGCGCCGCGCCGCGTCTTCATCCTCGGCTCGACCGGCTCGATCGGCACGAGCGCGCTCGATGTGGTGCGCGACCTCGCGCAGCGCGGCACACCGCGCTTTGAGGTCGCGGGCCTGGCGGCGTCGCGCAACGCGGCGCTGCTCTCCGAGCAGGCGCGCGCGTTCTCTGCAGGAGCGATTGCGATTGCAGACGACGGCGCGACCGTCGAGGCGGCGGCGGGCGTACCCGTGTTTCGCGGCCCCGATGCCGCCGTCGAGATGCTCGCCTCGTGCGCGCGTCGCGGCGACCTGGTGCTGGCCGCCATGGTGGGTGCCGCTGGCATCGGACCAGTCCTCAAGGCGATCGAACTCGGCTGCGATGTGGCGCTTGCCAACAAGGAGGCGCTGGTCGCGGCGGGCGCGGTGGTGATGCCTGCGGCCGCGGCGGCGGGCGTGCGCATCGTTCCCGTCGACAGCGAGCACAACGCGCTCTTCCAGTGCCTGAAGGCGGGCGACGGCATGCAGGGCGTGCGCCGCGTGGTGCTCACCGCTTCGGGCGGCCCGTTCCGCCTGAAGCCGCGCGAGGAGATGGCGCGCGCCACGCCCGACGATGCGCTGGCGCACCCCACCTGGCGCATGGGTCCCAAGGTCACCATCGACAGCGCGTCGCTGATGAACAAGGCGCTCGAACTCGTCGAGGCGCACTGGCTGTTCGGCCTCGGCGCCGAGCGCATCGACGCGATCGTGCACCCGCAGTCGATCGTGCACGGGTTCGTCGAGTACCTCGACGGTTCGGTGCTCGCGCAGCTTTCGCCGCCCGACATGCGCACGCCGATCCAACAGGCGATGTGCGACCCCGAGC
>JBJTOV010000331.1:0-4542 GCA_046074745.1 Planctomycetota bacterium
CACGTGCCAGGCACCGGTCGGGGATCTTGGTGGGGGGCGCGCCGAAAGCGGCTCGCGCAGCGTGAATTCGCCCCGCTGGTCGGTCGTTTGGCCGCCGTCGCCCCCGTCCACGGCATGTGCCGCTCGGTGCCCGGCACCGCACGGCACGTGCCAGGCACGGTCGGGGGGGAAGGCGGTCCGCCCCAGTCCCTGCCTCGCATCCCCGTCAAAAGCCGTGCCAAGAACACCCCAAAGTTGGCCATTTGCCGAAAATCGCGCGCCCCATGCGTTCTTCTCAGGCAGAGTCGGCCGATAGCATCGGCGTCGCCCGCAAGCGGAGGATCCGCGCCAATGGCAGGGATGCGTTTCGAGACATCACAGTCCATGCGGCTTGGCCAGACCATGGCCCTGTCGCCGAAGCTGATCCAGTCGGCGGAGATCCTGCAGCTCAACTCGATGGAGCTCGGCGAGCGCCTCGAGCAGGAGGTTGAGAAGAATGTCGCCCTTGAGCTGGTGATGCCCGGCTCGGCCGACGACGACTTTCGACGCCAGGACGAGCACCGCGAGGAGGCCCCCCAAGGCGGCGGCTCCACCGAGTTCGAGCGCCTGCGCCGCCTCGAGCGCCAGTATGGCGACCAATGGAACTCCGACGGCGACTCCCGCCGAGCCACCCGCAGCTCGGGCGAGCGCGACGCCAAGATGGACGCCATGGCCAACGCTCCCTCGCGTGGGCGCGGCCTGGTGGAGGAGCTCCAGGAGCAGTGGCGCTTCTCCGAGATCCACGACCCCGCCATGCGCGTGGCCGGCGCCCGCCTGATCGACTATATCGACGACGACGGCCTCCTCTCGGCCGACCTCGAGACCGTGCGCGAGCAGAGCGCGCAGCTTCCCGGCTGCGACTGGACGCTCGACACCCTGAAGACCGCGCTCGCCCGCATCCAGCAGGAGCTCGAGCCGCGCGGCATCGGCGCCACCAGCGTGCGCGAGGCGCTCCTCATCCAGGCCCGCGCCAACCTCGAAGAAGAGACCGACCTCGACCGCGCCGAGGCGTGGGGCGACGCGATCGACCTTCTCGAGAAGCACTACGACGACCTGCTCGCGAACCGCATCCCGCGCATCCGCGACAAGATGGGCCTGGCCAACGACCGCCTCGAGCGCGCCCGAGCGTGCCTGAAGCGGCTCGATCCGAACCCGGGCCGCGAGCTCGTTCCGCCCGAGTCGACCGCGATCATCCCCGATGTCATCGTCGAGTACGACCCCGAGTCGGGCGACTACACCGCGCGCCTCGCCGACGAGCTCATGCCGCGCGTGCGCGTGTCGGCCGACTACGAGCAGATGATGGACGACATCGCGCTCGACACCAAGGCCCGCGCGTTCGTGCAGGAGAGCGTGCGCGCCGCGCGCAGCCTGATCGAGGCGATCGAGCAGCGCAACACCACCCTGATGCGCGTCGTGCGCGTCGTGCTCGCCCGGCAGCGCGACTGGTTCGAGCAGGGGCCGCAGCACCTGAAGCCGATGCCGATGGTCGATGTGGCCGACATGCTCGGCATCCATGTGGCGACGGTCTCGCGCGCGGTCGCCGAGAAGTGGATGCAGACGCCGCGCGGCCTCGTCCAGATGCGCGGGTTCTTCTCGCTCGGCACCGAGAGCGCCGACGGCGAGGAGATGTCGTGGAACGCCGTCAAGGCGATGGTGAAGGATGTGGTCGACGCCGAGGACAAGGCGAAGCCCCTGTCCGACCGCGAGATCGCCGAGGCCCTCGAGGCCAAGGGCGTGAAGATCGCCCGCCGCACCGTGGTCAAGTACCGCGAGCAGCTCGGCATCCTGCCGGGACCGATGCGCAAGGTCCACGCCTGACTTTGCGGGCCATCCGCGCGCCGGGCCTCGGAGCCCGCGCGCGTTCCGCTACGCTGCGCCCGTGCGGATCCTCGTGACCGGAGCCACTGGTTCGATCGGCCGCAGGCTTGTCGCCGATCGCGTCGCGCGCGGCGACCGCGTGCGCGTGCTGTCGCGACGGCCTGACGACGCACGCGCCCTCTTCGCGGGACTCGGCCCCTCCGTCGAGGTCATCGCAGGCGACCCGTGCTCGCAAGGCTCGTGGCAGTTCGCGATCGACGGCTGCACCGCCGTCGTGCACCTCGCGGGCGCTGGGATCATGGACGCGCGCTGGTCGAACGCCCGCATGGCCGAGATCCGCCGCAGCCGCATCGAGAGCACGCACCGCCTGCGCGAGGCGATCGCGCGCATGGCCGATCCTCCGCGCGTCTTCGTGAGCGCGAGCGGCACGCACTTCGCAGGGCACGCGGGCGACCGCGCCGTCGACGAGCGCACGCCCTTCGGCGCGGACTTCCTCGGTTCGCTCTGCCTCGCATGGGAGTCCGCCGCGATGACGGTCGCGGACGACGCGGGCGTGCGCACGGTGGTGCTGCGCATACCGTTCGTGCTCGACGCCGCCTCGCCCGGCCTCCGGCAGATGCTCGCCTTCGCGAACCGCGGTTTCATCCCCTATCCCGGCGATGGCCGCGCCTTCGTGCCGTGGATCCACCACGCGGATCTCGTTCGCATCTTCGCGCTCGCGATCGAGGACCGCTCGCTCGCGGGCCCCGTGATCGCGGCGGCCCCGCGCGCCGCACGCATGGCCGAGTTCGCCGCCGCCATCGGCCGCGCGCATGCCCGCGGGCCGCGCGGCATCGCCGTGCCGCGCCGCGTCGCGCGGCTCGTGAAGGGCCGCGTGGTCGATGCGCTGTGCGCCTCGGTGCGCGCCGAGCCGCGGCGCCTTCTCCTCCGATCATTCGAGTGGCGCCATGCGGACCTCGCCGCCGCCGCCCGAAGCGTGCTCGCCGAGGCGGGCATTTCCCGCGGATCCGCGCCCGAGCACAGGCCGCCTCGCCTGCGCGCGGCGATCCTCGACCTCGACCACGGCGCGGTCGACCCGCACGGCGCGCTGCACGCCGAGGCCGCCGACGCCATCGCCACCGCCCGCGCGCGCCTCATGGTGGTGCCGTTCTCGCGCAGGCACCGCGGAGAGCTTCCCGCGGCCGCGCACCGCGTGTTCGCCGATGTGCCCGCGCTGCTTGCGGGCGGAACCGTGCTCGCCGCCCCGTCCCGAAACGGCGGCGACCCCGAGCTCGCCTGCGCATCCTTCCCGAAGCCGCTGCTCGCGCGCGTCCTCGCCGATGTCGCCGACCTCGATCCGCGCGTCGGAGTGATCTTCGAGCGCCGCGAAGGATTCGCCACGCCCAACGCCGTCCGGCTGGTCGAGGTCCGCCGAGGCCGCGCGCTGCCGCACGCCGAGCCGCGCGAGATCCTCGAGCTTCTCCTCGGCGAAACGCTGCGCGTCCACCTGTGCGACGATGTGCACGGTCTCGACATCGTCGAGCGCTGGCTCTCCTTCCGCTACGCGCGCCCAGGCCTCGTGCGCCTCATGCACCCCTCGAAGGGAATCCTCACGGTCTCGCCCGCGGGTTCGGGCGTCGAGGAGCGCCGCGCCGAGGTCGCCGAGGCCCTCGGGATCGCCCCACGCGAGACCGTGGTCGCGGCCACCCTCGACGAACTGCGCACCTTCGCCGCGCGCGCCTGAGCGGGGGGCTCCCTCGGTACACTGCGCGCCCGCGCCGCATCCGGCGGCGCAGTTCGCGAGGTTCCATGAAGGTCTGGCTCGACGGTCATCTTGTGGACAAGCAGCACGCCGTGGTGCCCGTGTACGACCACGGGCTTCTGTACGGCGACGGCGTGTTCGAGGGCATCCGCGTCTACAACGGCCGCATCTTCAAGCTGGGGACGCACCTCAAGCGCCTCGAGCAGAGCGCGCACGCGATCCACCTGACCATGCACTACACGATGCGCGAGATCGAGCTCGCGGTGCGCGAAGCGGTGGCCGCGAACGGCATGAAGGACGCGTACATCCGCCTCGTGGTCACGCGAGGCCCCGGGCCGCTCGGCCTGAACCCCTTCACCTGCCCGAAGCCCTCGACCATCGTGATCGTCGACCGCATCTCGCTCTACCCGCCCGAGATGTACGAGAACGGCATGCCCGTGATCGTGGCCAAGCGCCCGCGCATTCCCGTCGAGTGCCTGAATCCCTCGGTGAAGAGCCTGAACTACCTCAACAACATCCTGGCCAAGGTCGAGGCGATCGAGGCGGGCGTGCACGAGGCGATCATGCTCAACACGCTCGGCTTCGTGTCGGAGTGCACGGGCGACAACATCTTCCTGGTGAAGGACGGCGCGATCGTCACGCCGCCCGTCTCCGCGGGCATCCTGCGAGGCGTCACGCGTCGCTTCGTCATCGACACCCTCGCGCCCGCGCTCGGCATGAAGGTGGTCGAGCGCGCCGTGAAGGTGGAGGAGCTGCTCGCCGCGGACGAGGTGTTCCTCACGGGCACGGCGGCCGAGGTGATCGGCGTGTCGAGCATCGACGGACGCGCGATCGGCGCGGGCTCGGTGGGACCGGTGACCAAGCGCCTCGAGGCGGAGTTCCGCCGGATCGTGGCGCGCGAGGCGCCCGAGGACTGAGCGGCGACGCATGCGCGACTTCGCGCGAGTGCTGGACTGGCTCGCGAT
>JBJTOV010000332.1:0-4157 GCA_046074745.1 Planctomycetota bacterium
AAGCACAGCGGGCGTTTCGAACTGCAGTCGCAGCGCGCCGCGCGCGTTCGGATCCGCCATCACTGAAAGTGATGCCACACGGAACGCGCCGCGAAGTCGCGAACAACAAGCTCGCCGCTTCGCTGCGCTCCGCGCTCGTACGCGCATCCGCAGCACCAGAGCGAGCCGCCGCAGCGGCGAGCGCTCAAACACGCGGCGAGCGCTCAAACACGCGGCGAGCGCTCAAACACGCGGCGAGCGCTCAAACACGCGGCGAGCACTCAAACACGCGCCCAATCACGCACGCTCACGCGCACGCTGCCGGCGATCCTCCGCGAAGCTCGCGAGGACGAAGATCGCCATGCCCGCGAGCAGCAGCACGTCCGCCACATTGAACACCCAGGGGAAGACCTCGGCCGTCGCATTTCCCGGCCATCGCCAGCCACCGGGAAGCTCCCAGTACGGCAGCATGTGCAGAAAGTCGCGCACCGCTCCGTAAAAGACCCGGTCGTAGAGGTTGCCGATGCCGCCGGCGAGGATGCATCCGATCGCCACATGCGCCCAGCGCATGCGCACGCGGGTGCCGCGCGCGAAGAGAAGCAGCGCCGCGATGGTCGCGGCGACGGTGAACACGATGAAGAGCCCGCGCTTCTGCTGCCCGATGCCGAAGACCGCGCCGTGGTTCAGCACGAGCCGGAAGTCAAGCAGGTCGAACGGAATCGCCTCGACGCGCGGATGATGCGGAACGAAGAAGCTCGGATCGCCGAGCACGCGCTCGCGCTCGAGTTCGACCGGATACCCCGCGACGGTGCGGAACGCCCAGTACTTGCTCCACAGGTCGACGGCGAGGCCGATGACGAACGCGCCCAGCACCGTCGCCCACGCCGCGCGCGAGCGCCATGCGGGAAGTTCGCCGAACGCCGCCGCCGCCGGCTGCGCGGCGTTCGAACCGGCTTTGGCTTGGTCCCCACTCTGGGCCGCGGCCTCAGCCTCGGACTTGGGAGCGTCGGCGTCCATGGCGTCTTCGCGACGCGGCGTCGGTCAGCGACCGCCGCCGGTCTCTGCGATGCGTTCCGCTTCGATCGTGTACTTCGCCCAAGGCTTGGCGTCGAGACGCGCCTTCGAGATCGGCTTGCCCGTCATCTGGCAGACGCCGAAGGTCTTGTCCTCGATCCGCTGCAGCGCGGCGTCGATCTCGCCCAGGATCGCGCGCTCGGTCTCGGCCATGCCCAGCGTGAAGTCCTGGTCGTACACATCCGAGCCCATGTCGGCCATGTGCACGGGCATGTTCGAGAGGTTGCCGCCCGACGAGCGCAGCGCCTCGTCCTCCATGCCCGAAAGCATGCCGACCAGCTGCTTGCGCTTGGCAAGGAGCAGCGAGCGGTACTCGTCGAGCTCCTTCTTCGAAAGCTTCGTCTTGATCGACTTGATCTGCTGCTCGGTGGGAGCGGCGGGCGCCTCGACGGCCGTGGCCTTCGACTTCTTGGCGACCGACATGCCCTTGGTCGAGATGGCGCGCACGCGGCGGCCGTTGATGATCACGAACCCGTCGCCCTCGCCGCGCGCGGTGACGAGCGCGGCCGCCGCGGCAGCGACCGACTTGTGCTGCGCGAGGTCGATGGGGCCCTTCTTGGGAACCGACGGCGGATCCATCGGGCCCCCTGCGCCCTTCTTCGCGTCGGCCTTCGAGGGAGCGGCGCCCTTCTTCGAGTCGGAACCTGCGGCAGACCCTGCCGCAGATTTTGCGGCGGGCTTCCCCGCAGGCGCGGGAGCGGGCTGCTTGCCGGCGGGAGCCTTCGCGGGTGCGGCGGGCTTTGAGGAAGCAGACTTGCTGGAATCAGGCTGCCTCGGATCTGGCTTCTTGGAGTCCGGCTTGTTGGAGTCCGGCTTCTTGGAGTCGACCTTCTTGGAGTCGACCTTCTTGGGATCGACCTTCTTGGGATCGATCTTCTTGGGATCGATCTTGCCCTCGGGCTTCGCAGGCGCCTTCGCGGGCGCCGCGGCCTTCTTCGGGTCAGCCTTCGCGGCGGGCTTCTTCAGATCAGGCTTCGGTGTCGGCTTGGACACAGGCTTGGCTGGCGCGGGCTTGGCAGGAGCGGCAGGCTTCTTCGCACCCGCCTTCGACACGGCAGCCCTCGTCGCGGCGGCCCTCGTGGCGGCGGCCTTGGTGGCGGCGGCCTTGGTGGTTGCTGCAGGCTTGGCTGCGGGCTTGGCTGCTGCCGCGAGCTTGCCGGCCACTACTGGCTTCGACGGCTTCGCAGCCGGCGCGGACGCGGACTTGGAGGAGGGCTTCGGTGCTTCCTTCTTCTTCGCCAAGTTGGATCGCTCTCTCCCCACGGCTGGTGCCGTTGGAACGGCCCGCACGGGGGCGCGGAGCGTAGCAGCGCGGGCGCGGAAGGTCAAAAACCCCCGCTTCTTCCGCAGGAATGCGCCCGATCACGCGCCCCGATCGGGAACGATTGCGCGCCTGCTTCAGGCGTGCGCCGTGCCCAGCTCGTCGCGGAACGCGCCCATGCGGCGGAACTTCTCGAATCGCTGGCGAATGAGCGTCTCGGGGTTCACCCGCGACAGGTCGCGCAGACGGTCGACGAGCCAGTTCTGCAGCGTCTCGGCGGTCTTCACGGGGTTGCGGTGCGCGCCGCCCACGGGTTCCGGGATCACATCGTCGACCAGACCGTTCTCGAGATTGCGCTTCGCCGTGAGGGCCAGGCACTCGGCGGCGCGGTTGTTGGTCTGCTCGTTGGCTTCCTTCCACAGGATGGCCGCGCAGCCCTCGGGCGAGATCACCGAGTACCACGCGTTCTGCAGCATGCCCACGCGGTCGGACACCGCGATGCCGAGCGCGCCGCCCGAGCCGCCTTCGCCGATCACCACCGACACGATGGGCGTGCGCAGGCGGCTCATCTCCATCAGGTTGACGGCGATGGCCTGTGCCTGCCCGCGCTGCTCGCTGCCGATGCCCGGGTAGGCGCCGGGCGTGTCGACCAGCGTCACGATCGGCAGGCCGAGCTTCTCGGCGAGCTTCATCTTGAGCAGCGCCTTGCGGTAGCCCTCGGGATGCGCGCAGCCGAAGTGGGCGGCCACCTTCTCGGCGGTCGTCTTGCCCTTGTTGTGGCCGATGAACATGCACTCACCGAGCCCACGCGGGCGAAGCCCGTGATGATCGCCGGGTCGTCGCCGAACGCACGGTCGCCGTGCAGCTCGCAGAAGTCGCGGCAGATCATCGAGATGTAGTCGTTCGTCTGCGGCCGCAGCGGATGACGCGCGATGCGCACGGTCTGCCACGGGGTCAGGTTGGCGTAGATCTTCTGGAGCAGGCCGTCGCGGGTCGCGTTGAGCTGCGCCAGCTCGTCGGCGTAGCGCTCGGCGTCGGGGCGCTCCTCGATGGCGTCGATCTGGCGCTCGATCTCGAGCACGGGGTTCTCGAAGTCGAGCTGGTACAGCGGGCTGTAGCCGGGTCGTGGCATAGGCGGCGATTGTATCGCGAATGCGCGGAAGGCCTCGCCGTGCCGCAGACGCGTCGTGCGGCGGAAGTTACGGTGCCCGCATGCAGCCGCGCCTTGTCGTCGTCGGATTCGGGAATGTGGGCCAGGCGATCGTCCGCGGGGCGATCCAGTCGGGCATCGCCGCGCCGAGCGAGATCGGCGTGATCGACCTCGACCCGATCCGCGTGGACGAGGCGCGTGCGATGGGCTTGCGCGCGGTCGCCGCCGGGGCGGTGGCCGAGGCCGAGTTCGTGGTGCTTGCGGTGAAGCCGCAGCACTTCGCGCAGGCGGTGGCGCCGCTCGGAACGCTTGGCGCCGACGGGCCGCTCGTCGTGTCGGTGATGGCGGGCGTGCGCAGCGACGCGATCCGCGCGGCGCTCGGTGGCGCGGCGCGCGTCGTGCGCACCATGCCGAACACGCCGGCGGCCGTGCGGCGCGGCATCACGGCGGTCGCGTCGGATGCACGCGTTTCCGAGCAGGACCTCGAGCGCGCCGAGCAGCTGTTCGCCTCGGTCGGACGCACAGTGCGCGTGCCCGAGTCGCTCTTCGACGCGGTCATGGCGGTCAGCGGATCGGGTCCGGGCTTCGTGTTCTGTTTCTGCGGGGCGTGCACTCAGGCGGCCGAGGATCTCGGGCTTCCGAGCGAGACGGCGCGCGTCCTCGCGCGCGAGACCCTCGTCGGCTCGGCCGCGC
>JBJTOV010000333.1:0-7514 GCA_046074745.1 Planctomycetota bacterium
ATCAAGCCGAAGAAGTTCTTCGGCAGCGCGCGCAACATCGAGAACGGCGGCTCGCTCACCATCCTCGGCACCGCGCTCGTCGACACGGGCTCGCGCGCCGACGAGGTGATCTTCGAGGAGTTCAAGGGCACGGGCAACGCCGAGCTCCACCTCGACCGCAAGCTCGTCGAGAAGCGCGTCTACCCCGCGATCAACATCGGCGCCTCGGGCACCCGCCGCGAGGAGCTGCTGCTCGACCCGAAGGAGCACGAGCTGATCGTGCGCCTCCGCAAGGTGGTCAGCGACATGAACACCGTCGACGCCATGGAGCTGCTGCGCACCCGCGTGGCCAAGACCAAGTCGAACGCGGAGTTCCTGATGACGATGGCCATGGGCTGATCCCGCCAACCAGTCCAAACGCGGCCGATCGGCCGCGGCGCGGCTGGGCGCATGCAAGGAAACGGGCCCCGCGTAGGTACGATGAGGCCCCGAAAGGCAAGAGACACCCGCATGAAGACGACCGCCAGCCGCCGCGGCACCGCCCGCGGCATCACCATCGTCGAGATGCTCGCCGTGATCGGCGTCATCGCGGTCCTGCTCGGCATCCTGCTGCCTGCGCTCTCGATCGCGCGCCGCACGGCGCTCTGGGGCACCAGCCAGGCCAACATGCGGCAGATCGGCCAGCTGCTCGTCCTCTACGCAGGCGAGAACCGCGAGGCGATCGCGCCCACCGCGTTCGACTACTCGGCGAGCGTCGCCAAGGGCAAGGTGCGCAGCGCGTCGCCCGCGGGCGCGGTTCCGCCCATCGGTCCGCTCTACGCGGGCACCTGGGCCGACATCCTGTGGACGACGGGCAAGTTCGGCCCGATCGCAAGCAACACCAGCACCTCGGCGTGGGACTACCGCTTCGACTCGCCCGACGCGGCGCTCTACGGCTCGGGCTGGGAAGGCGGCTCGCCGTTCCGCTCGGCCGAGGTCATGACCACCCTCGCCGGTGACGGCTCGGGCGCGTCGCCCTTCGGCAACGGACCCTTCAACGGCGGCACGGGCTCGCCCGTCGATTCGAGCGGCGACCCGATCACCGAGCTCGGCCAGCCCGGCTACTTCGGCGGCAATCCGTTCTTCGACGCCCGCCCGCCCACCACGGGCCGTCCGTACTCGGGCCGCTTCTTCGCGCTCGGGCAGATCAAGCGCCCCGAGTCGTCGATGTACATCATCGACAGCAACCTCGGCGAGCTGCTCGGCGTCAACGATTCGTCGGTCAACCCGAACAACCCGAACCTCGACCTCGTGGGCGTCGACTGGCGCTACTCGGGCGGCTACGCGAATGTGCTGTTCCTCGACGGCCATGTCGACGGCGTGGCCAAGTGGGACAACCTGCGCGAGCTCGAGACCGACCTCGGCGTGCGGGTGTGGGCGCTCGACGAGAAGAGCTTCTTCTCGAACTGAACGCGCGGTTATCGAGACCTTCCCGCCCCGAAGTGCGTGTTTCCTGCGGCCGAGGCCCCTCCGCCAAACGGCGCAAACCCTTGCGCCAGCGCCTCGAATTGCTACACTCTCCGTCCCACCGTCCCTCTTCGGGACGGTTTTTCATCGGTCCCGAGACCATGTCGTCGCGCCACGCGCCCGACATGCCTCGGATCGGTCGCGGCGCTGTCCGTGCATCGATGTGCTTCGCGCGCATCGCTGTGACGGACACGGCGCGATTGACCGATGAAGGTGCTCCGCGTCGGCCGCGGCGCACGGGAGTCCGCACGGCCGACCTGCATGCATTCGTGCGTGCAGGCTGAGACAGCATCGTTCGCCACCGTAGCTCAGCGGTAGAGCACACCCTTGGTAAGGGTGAGGTCGAGGGTTCAATCCCCTTCGGTGGCTTTGGCAGCGTCGTGGATGGCGCTGCCGTTCATCACAGTTGGCTTCGCCCTGATGGGCGCAGCCGAAGTTCCTCTTCACTTCCGCCCGCTCAAAGCGTCGGGCGGGCGAAAGTTCGGAGACAAGACATGGCCAAGGAAACCTTCAACCGTACCAAGCCCCACGTCAACGTCGGCACCATCGGCCACGTCGACCACGGCAAGACCACGCTCACCGCCGCGATCACCGCGGTCCAGGCTGCGCGCGGCTTCTCGAAGCCCGTCTCCTACGACCAGGTCGCCAAGGCGTCCGAGTCGGAGGGTCGCCGCGATCCCACCAAGATCGTGACCATCGCCACCTCGCATGTCGAGTACGAGACGGCCAACCGCCACTACGCGCACGTCGACTGCCCCGGCCACGCCGACTATGTCAAGAACATGATCACCGGCGCCGCCCAGATGGACGGCGCGATCCTGGTCGTGTCGGGCGTCGACGGCGTCATGCCGCAGACCCGCGAGCACATCCTCCTCGGCCGCCAGGTCGGCGTTCCCAAGATCGTCGTCTTCCTCAACAAGTGCGACATCGCCGACGCCGAGCTCCTCGACCTCGTCGAGATGGAGATCCGCGATCTCCTCACCAAGTACGGCTACCCCGGCGACGACACCCCGGTCATCCGCGGCGCGGCCTTCCCCGCGCTCCAGAACCCGGGCGACGCCACCGCCAACAAGTGCATCGCCGACCTCATGGACGCGATCGACACCTTCATCCCCGAGCCGCAGCGTGAGACCGACAAGCCCATGCTGATGTCGGTGGAAGACGTGTTCTCGATCAAGGGCCGCGGCACCGTCGCGACCGGCCGCATCGAGCGCGGCATGGTGAAGGTCGGCGACGAAGTCGAGATCGTCGGTCTCCGCCCCGACACCAAGAAGACGACCGTCACCGGCGTCGAGATGTTCCAGAAGACCCTCGACAGCGGCATCGCCGGCGACAATGTCGGCCTGCTCCTCCGTGGCGTCGAGAAGGCCGACATCGAGCGTGGCCAGGTGCTCTGCAAGCCCGGCTCGATCAAGCCGCACACCAAGTTCAAGGCCCAGGTCTACGTCCTCACCAAGGACGAGGGCGGCCGTCACACGCCGTTCTTCAAGGGCTACAAGCCGCAGTTCTACTTCCGCACCACCGACATCACCGGCAAGATCGACGAGCTGGTGGGCGCGGAGATGTGCATGCCCGGCGACAACATCCAGATGATCGTCGACCTCGAGGGCAAGGGCGTCGCGATGGAGGCGGGCGTGCGCTTCGCCGTCCGCGAGGGTGGCCGCACCGTCGGTTCGGGCGTCGTCACCGAGATCATCGCCTGAGTGAGCAAGTGAGTTCCGGACCCGCGGCGGGGCAGGCCCCGCGCCGCGCCCCGCCGCGGGATCCGTTCGACAGAGCGCGTGCAGCGCAGAGAAAGGCAAGTGACCAATGGCCAAGAAGTCCCTTGATCGTGAGTGGGTCTGGCTCGTGTGCACCGAGACCGGCGAGATGAACTACCGCACCAACATCCGTGTGAAGGGCGGCATCCTCGAGCGCGTCAAGGAGGGCTACATGAAGTACTGCCCCAAGCTGCGCAAGCACACGCTCCACAAGATCAAGCGCAAGTGAGCCGCGGGCGGGGTTTCCCGCCTAGGCGAGCTGCGCTGGCGTTACGCCGGTAGCTCAGCTGGTAGAGCAGCGGATTCCAAATCCGCAGGTCGTGGGTTCGATCCCCCCCCGGCGTGTTCGAAGTGGCGGCCTGTTCCGCAAGGAAGGCCGCCGTGTGCGGGGTCCCGCAAGGGGCCCGAACCGAAGGAGCCATCATGGCCGACGAAGCGAACGACTCGAAGTCACCCGCCTCATCCGCGGCGGCACCCGCCGTCGAGCACCGCGGCATGTCGGTGTACAAGCCCGGCCAGGGCTACTACACCCGCATGGGCACGGTGATCGGCATCGCGGTCATCACGCTGCTGGCCATCGACTGGCTGTGGCAGCCCATGAAGGGCATCCGCGTCGGCACGCTGCCCGAGATCTATGTCGCCACCGCGGGAGCGATCCTCATCGGCGGCATCGTCACCTACCTCGCCTACACGCTGGTCTTCGTCAAGCCGAAGACCGTCGACTTCCTCGTCGCCACCGAAGGCGAGATGAAGAAGGTGAACTGGTCGACCAAGCGCGAGGTGATCGGGTCCACCAACGCGGTCATCCTGAGCGCGGTGGTGATCGCGGTGTTCTGCTATGTGATCGACATCGCGTTCTTCGCGTTCTTCGCGCAGATCAAGGTCATCGACGTCGGGCCCTGACGGCACGGCGTTCGCCGGGTGTTCCCGGTGGGAGAAACTCCATGGAAGAAATGAAGAACGAAGGCGCCGAGAAGCCCGCCGAGGCGAAGACCCTCAAGCGCGGCGTCGACGCCCGCAAGGCCGTCGAGCGCGTGCACGAGGTGCAGGGCGTGTCGACGCAGGCGCTGGCCGACAACCGCAAGGGCAAGGCGGGCGAGAAGTCGAAGCTCGAGCAGACCGAGAGCTTCGACCCCGCCACCGACATGCCCATGTTCCGCGAGGGCATGAACTGGTTCGTGCTGCGCGTGGCCAGCAACAAGGAGCGCGCCGTGCGCCAGACGCTGCTCCGCAAGGTGCAGATCGAGGGCATGGACGACTTCGTCGGCCGCATCATGGTGCCGACCGAGAAGACCAAGTCGCTCAAGAACGGCAAGCAGCGCATCACCGAGTCGATGCTCTACCCGGGCTATGTGTTCGTCGAGATGCGTCTCGAGCCCGATGGCCGCATCCCGCAGGATGTGTTCTTCCTGATCAAGGAAACCGACGGCGTCGGCGATTTCGTCGGCACCGCGGGCCGTCCGACCCCGATGGGCCAGAGCGAGGTCGAGAAGATGCTCTTCGACTCGCGCAAGCCCGAGGAGGCGCCGCAGGTCAAGATGGAGTTCGTGAAGGGCGACAAGGTCACCATCATGGATGGCCCCTTCCAGAACTACCCGGGCGAGATCGACGAAGTCCTGCCCGACAAGGGTCTCGTGCGCGTCCTCGTCACCATCTTCGGCCGCCAGGCCCCGATCGAGGTCGAGTACTGGCAGGTCCGCAAGGGAATCGACGAGAGCTGACGCGGACGACGCGAATCGCGTGAATTCCACAGGGCGCCTGCAAGGGCGCCCTGTTCACTTCATGCGAATCGCTGGGTGGATGCCGGGGCCGCGCGGTGCATCACGCGCCGCGGAGTGCATCACGCGCTGCGTCACTCCACCGCGTCGCCCGTGCCAACCTTCACCCGCACGCGCCGCACGCGGCCAGGCAGCCGCGACACCAGCGTGCGCTCGAGCCCGTTGCGCAGCTCGCGCGTGAGCTCGTAGCCCGCACCCGAGCTCGCCGTCGCAAGCGTCAGCGTGCCCGACCACAGGCCCTCGATGCGCACCAGGCCCCGCAGCGCCCGCGGCGCAAGCTCGTTCCACGCGTCGATCACATCGCCGAGCGCGTCGTGGCGGGCGCGAAACTCGCGCGCCATGCCGTCGATCGCGCCGCCCACGGTCAGGTCGCGGTCGCGGAAACCCCTGTAGACCCGCATGCGCTCGATCCAACCAAGCCCCGGATCCGCCTCGGTCGCACGGCGCACGGCATCGCCGCCCGCCTGCTCGGCAAGCCTGCTCTGCTGAACCTGTGCTCGGGCCTTCGCCACCGCCCGCATCCTATCCGCCCCGCCCGTCCGCTACCTTGCCGACATGACCGCGATTCGCATCGAGGGCCTTGTGAAGAAGTTCGGCGACACGGCGGCCGTGTCGGATGTGAACCTCGAGATCCCCACGGGCAGCCTGTTCTTCCTGCTCGGCCCGTCGGGCTGCGGCAAGACCACGCTCCTGCGCATGATCGCGGGCTTCACCGAGCCCACCGCGGGCCGCATCCTGTTCGGCGACCGCAATGTCGCGCGCGTTCCCGCCAACGAGCGCAACACGGGCATGGTGTTCCAGAACTATGCGCTCTGGCCGCACATGACCGTCGCCGAGAATGTCGCGTTCGGCCTCGAGGTGCGCAAGCTTCCCAAGGACCGCGTCGAGGCCAAGGTGAAGGAAGCGCTCGAGCTCGTGCACATGGGCCCGTACGCGAAGCGCAAGCCCGCCGAGCTTTCGGGCGGCCAGCAGCAGCGCGTGGCGCTCGCGCGCGCGGTCGTGTTCGAGCCGAGCGTGCTGCTCCTCGACGAGCCGCTCTCGAACCTCGACGCCAAGCTGCGCCTCGAGATGCGCACCGAGATCCGTCGCATCGTCGACACGCTCAAGATCACCACGGTGTATGTGACGCACGACCAGGAGGAGGCGCTGTCGCTCGCCGACGGCATGGCGGTGCTCGACAAGGGCCATGTCATCCAGGCGGGCGCGCCGCGCGACATGTACCGTCGGCCCGCGTCGCGCTTCGTGGCCGACTTCCTCGGCGACACCAACTTCCTGCCCGCGATGCTGGTCACGAGCGACGGCCGCGAGGCGCGCTACAAGACGGCGGCGGGGGAGCTCGTCAGCAGCGTGGCGCCGTTCCCAAAGGCGGCCGAGCTCGCGCTTTCGCTGCGGCCCGAGGCGCTGCGCCTGTTGCGCGGCGGCGCGCAGGGGCGCAACGCGCTCTCGGGCACGGTGCGCTCGTCGGTCTACCTCGGCGACATCGCGCAGCACGAGATCGCGCTCGACAACGGCGGCGCCTCGCTGCGCGTGGCCGAGCTCAACCCGAAGAATCCGCCGGCGGCGGGCGAGCGCGTCACGCTCGAGATCGACGCCGACGATGTGGTGCCGCTCGCAAGCTGAACCATGGCCAACGCCCCGCACACTCCGCCGAAGGGCCTGCTGCTCGTCGTGTCCGGCCCATCGGGCGTGGGAAAGACCACGATCGTGCACGAGGTGATCCGCCGCCTCGGCGGCGAGTTCAGCGTGAGCGCGACCACCCGCGCGCGCACCGAACGCGAGCGCGACGGCGTCGACTACCACTTCGTCGACCAGCCCACCTTCCAGCGCTGGATCGACGAAGGCCGCTTCCTCGAGTACGCGCAGGTCTTCGGCCGCTCGTGGTACGGCACGCTGCAGTCGCAGGTCGAGCAGGCGCTTGACGAGGGCAAGCTCATCGTGCTCGACATCGATGTGCAGGGCGCGCGGAATGTGAAGCTGCGCATGCCCGCGGCGTTCGCGGTGTTCGTGCTGCCGCCCGACGAGGACACGCTGCTCCGCCGCCTGCACGCCCGCGGCCGCGAAGACGAGCAGGCCATCGAGCGCCGCTACGCCGAGGCCCGCACCGAGATCGCCTTCGCGCAGGGCTCCGGCGTCTACGACGCCTTCATCGTCAACGACGACCTCGAGCTCGCCATCGACCAGCTCTGCGACCTCGTCCGCACGCGGCGCGCGTAGGCGTTCGCGCCCGCCGCGTAGGCGTCCACGCCCGCCGCGTAGGCGTCCGCGCCCGCCGCGTAGGCGTCCGCGCCCCGCTCCGCAGGCTGAAGCCTGCGGGCACCCAAGTCTGGTGCGGGCCACGGGTGCAGCAGTACGGGCACCGAAGTCCGGTGCCGGCCACGCTCGTGGGAATCGCCCGCCGCATCATTCGCGCTGTGTTCCGCACACCGCTTGGGTGCCCGCACCCTTCAGGGTGCGGAACCCCGGGCGCGGGCGTCGATCGCAGGACGCAGAA
>JBJTOV010000334.1:0-3176 GCA_046074745.1 Planctomycetota bacterium
CGCTGCGCGCGATTCATGGAGGTCCAGTGCGCGCGCGCCGAGCGGATCTTCGCCGAGAGCGCGCCGCTCGAGTCGCTCGTCGCGCGCGAAGCGGTGCCGACCTTGGCGGCGATGAGCGCGATATATCGCGGGATCCTGCGCAGGATCGCCCGCGATCCGCGCCGCGCGCTCGAGCGCCGCGTGCGGCTTTCCGCGCTCGAGAAGTCGCTGATCGCGCTGCGGGCGCGGCTCGGGCTCCTCGGAGGCGCGCGGTGAGCGCCGCGGGCGGCGTCGTTCGCACGGTCGCCGTCGTTGGCGGCGGAGTGGCGGGCATCGCGGCCGCGGTGCGCGCGGCCGAGGCGGGATGGCGCGTCGAGCTCATCGAGACCCGTACGCGGCTCGGCGGCCGCGCGGGCAGCTTCGGCGATGTGCGCAGCGGCCTCGAGCTCGACAACTGCCAGCATGTCGCGATGGGCTGCTGCACCAACCTGCTCGACCTCTACGACCGCCTCGGCGTGCTCGGCGAGATCGACTGGCACGACACGCTGCATTTCGCGCGCGGCGGCGGCGCCTTCGACCGGCTCTCGATCGCGCCGATGCTTCCCGCGCCGATCCATTACGCGCCCAGCTTCGCGCGCATGCGCCTCTTCGGAATCGCCGAAAAGCGCGCGATCGCGCGCGCGTTCGTGGCGATCCTGCGCATGGGGCCGAAGGGCCGCGTCCGCTGGGAGGGCCGCGCGTTCGGTGCGTTCCTCGCCGCCACGCGACAGCCAGCCAGAGTCGTCGAGCTCTTCTGGGACCCCGTGGTCGTGTCGGCCTGCAACCTGCCGAGCGCGCGCTGCGAGGCCGCGCATGCGCTGAAGGTGTTCGACGAGGGAATGCTCGCCCACCGCTTCGCGGGCGCGGTGGGCGTGGCGCGCGTGCCGCTCGGGCGGCTCTACGACGGCGTGGCGGCGTTGATCGAGCGTTCGGGCGGCGCGATGCGGCTTCGGACGAGCGCGCGCGCGCTTGCCTTCGACGGGACCCGCATCACGGGCGTGGTGTGCGAGGATGGAGTGGTGAACGCGCACGCGGTGATCGCGGCGGTTCCGCCCGACCGTCTCGCGCGGCTCTCCTCCGGAACGCTTCGCGCCGCGGACAAGCGCCTTGCGAGGCTCGAGGAAGTCGCGTTCTCGCCGATCCTCGGCGTGCATCTCGCCCTCAGCCGCCGCGTGCTCGAGCTGCCGAACCTCTCGCTGCCCGGGCGCGCCACGCACTGGCTGTTCGCGCACAAGCCTTCCGCGGGCGCGGGCTTCGCGCAGCGGCTCGAGGCGGTGGTGAGCGCGGCCGACGCGTGGATCGGCCTTTCCGAGGCCGAGATCGAGGCGCGCGTCGCGGCCGACATCGGGTGGGCGATGCCCGGATTCACGCGCGACGACATCGTGTGGTCGCGGCCCGTGCTCGAGAAGCGCGCGACCTTCGCGAGCGTTCCCGGCGTCGATGCGCTTCGACCGCGCGCGGCCCCGCAGGCGGGCGACCTTGGCGGCGGCGTCGCCAATCTCTTCCTCGCCGGGGAATGGACCGACACGGGCTGGCCGAGCACCATGGAAGGTGCCGCGCGCTCGGGTTACGCGGCCGCCGCGGCATGCACGGGCGGGCCGGGCGTGGTGCCCGATCTTCCGCCCGCGCGGCTGGTGCGGCTCGCGCGCGCGCTCTGAGGGCTGCCGAGTGCCCGCGTGGGCCTCGGAAACGCCTCGGAAACACCTCGGAAACACCTCACGCAAGCCTCAGGCCTGCGCCGTTCGCCCACAGGCAAGCCCCCGCAGGCGCGTTTTTCGGGATTCGCTGCAGGGTTCCCTCGCAGAGGTCGCGTGATTGGTCGGTGGCCCATCCGAGGGATAGGCACCGTCCCGCAACCAAAGAGAGGAGCCCGTCATGAACCTTCGAGAAACCCGCCCGAACCGCCATGTCCCCGGCACCGCACGCCCGCTCTCGGCGCTGGCGTCGGCTTTCGCCACGCTCGCCGCGCCCGCGTTGCTCGCCGCGCCGTCGATCCTTGCCACGCACCACGCCGCTGCGCAGACTTCCTGCGACGCCGACATCGACGGCAGCGGCATGGTCGGTCAGGCGACCTCTCGGTGCTGCTCGGTGCGTGGGGCTCGTGCGGCGCGTGCGCGGCCGACATCGACGGCGACACGATCGTCGGTCCGTCGGATCTCGCCGTCATCCTCAGCCGCTGGAGCAGCGCGTGCGTGTCGCTCGAATGGGCCACGGTGCTTGCGAACGACCCCGACCCCGCGGTCGTGACCGACGCCGCGCTGCGCCAAGCCATCGCCACCACGGGGCTTCCGTGGCGCGTGCGCGACAACGCCTCGCAGATCGAGATGCTGCTCGTGCCGCCCGGCACCTTCGAGATGGGCTGCTCCGCGTCGCTGCTGTCGCCCTGCGCAAGCGACGGCCGCGAGGGCCCCGTGCACACCGTGACCATCAGCCGGGCCTACTACCTCGGTCGCTACGAGGTCACGCAGTCGCAGTGGCAGGCGGTGGTCGGCTCGAACTACTCGTTCTTCCAGGGCTGGCAGTACCCGAACTCCGCGAACCGCCCGGTCGAGATCGTGTCGTGGAACGAGATCCAGGGATTCCTCTCGCAGACCGGGCTTCGCCTGCCCACCGAAGCCGAGTGGGAGCGCGCCTACCGCGCGGGCACGACCACTGCGTTCCACGCGATTCCTGGCCATCCGCAGGGAACCAACGACGACGCGCTGGTCGGCAACCTCGCATGGTTCGGCGGCAACGCGGGGCCCTACGGTTCACCGACCTTCGGGACCAAGGTGGTCGGACAGAAGGCCGCGAACGGCCTTGGCCTCCATGACATGGCGGGCAATGTCGACGAGTTCGTGAGCGACTGGTTTGCGCCCTCGTATGGCGGCGCCGGCCCCGTGATCGACCCGACGGGTCCCGCGACGGGAACCGCGCGCGTGCTGCGCGGCGGTTCGTGGTCGAGCAGCTCGGGCGGGCTGCGCGCCTCGGGGCGGGGCAGCTACGCGCCGACGATGTCGACCTACTACTTCGGGTTCCGCGCCGCGCGAAATCCGTAAGCGTGCCTGTCGTCGGGCCGACCGCGGCACACACCCCCCCCCAATTGCGCCGGTCCTTCCCACCCCCGCAAAAAGCAAAAAACGCAAGCCAACCCCCAACCCCAGACAACAAAAACCCCC
>JBJTOV010000335.1:0-3800 GCA_046074745.1 Planctomycetota bacterium
GTGAACGAGCTCTTCGAGGAGCTCGCGGAGCCGCTGATCGACCCGTGCCGGCCGACCTTCGTCACCGACTATCCGAGCGCGATCTCGCCGCTCACGCGGCCGCACGGCGACGACCCCGTGCTGTGCGGCCGCTGGGACATCTTCATCGGCGGCATGGAGGTCGGGCCCGCGTACACCGAGCTCAACGACCCCGACATCCAGCTGGCGAAGTTCACCGAGCAGCTGAAGGGCGCCGACGACGAGGAGTCGACCTTCCGCACGCTCGACGAGGACTTCGTCGAGGCGCTGCGCGTGGGCATGCCGCCCGCGGGCGGCCTCGGCATCGGCATCGACCGCCTGGTGATGCTGCTCACCGACAGCCAGTCGATCCGCGATGTGATCCTGTTCCCGCTGCTCAAGTCGATGGCGCCGCGACACGACGACGCAGGCGCCGCCGAGGGCGGGGCGAAGGCGTGACGCGCGCGGCGGCCATCGCGCTCGCGGCCGTTGCGGTGCTCGCGGGCGCGGCGCGAGCCGAGTGGAAGGCCGTCGAGGAGCGCTGGTCGGTGCAGGAGCTCGGCGGTAGGCCGTGCGGCCGCTCGTACGAGCGTGTGGACGAGGGCAGCGCCGAGCACGCGGGTCTGGTGCGGACCGTGTCGCGCGTCGAGATGCGCTTCCGCAGGCTTTCGCAGGAGACGCGCGTCGAGCTCGAGAGCGCCTTCGTCGAGACCGAGGCAGGCGACCCCGTCGAGGCGACGGTGGTGCAGGGGAAGGGCGAGCGGGTGCGGTATGTGTTTGCGCGCGCGGATGCGGGCGAGGGTGGGAAGGAGTCGTGGAGCGCCGCGGTCGAGCGTGGCGCGGGCGCCGCGGCCGAGCGCATCGCGGTGCACGGCGAGTTCCTCACGCCGCGCGAGGCGGCGGCGTTCGTGGCCGCGCGTCACAGGTCGGGCGCGGAGCGGATCGCGTTCCGCACGGTCGACGCGCAGTCGGGGCTTGCGGTCGCCGAGGTGACCATGGTGCGCGGAGCCGAGGAGAAGCGCGTGGTCTCGGGCCGCGCGCTGCGAGCGGTGCGCTACGCGACGACGAACAGCCTTGTTCCCGTGCCGGGCTCCGAGCTCGTCGACGACGCGGGGCGGTCGATCGAGTCGACGGTGCGGTTTCCGGGGCTCGGCGAACTGAGCGTGCGCCTTGCGACGCGCGAGGAGGCCGACCGCGCGTACGAGGCGGCGACCTTCGACCTCCTCGCAGGAACCTTCGTGCGCACGCCCGCGATCGCGCGCTACGCGACGCGCGAGCGGCTGTCGTTCACGGTGCGCTCCGACGCCGACGGCGTGGCCGATCTGCCGACCGCGGGCGCGCAGGTCGCGGAGCGCGTCGATGCCCGCACGCAGCGCGTCGATGTCGATGTGCGCCGCGGCAGCGCGCCCGACGCCGGCGACGCCACCGACGCGCGCTGGCTCCGCGCGACCGAGCTGATGGACTTCGGGCACGAGGCGGTGCGCGCGCTTCTCGCGCAGGCGAAGCTTCCCGAAGGCGCTGGCGACCGCGAGGTGGCAGAGGCGCTGCGCGAGCTCGTGCATCGGCACCTTCGCCGCAAGGACATGGCCACCGCGTTCGGCTCGGCAAGCGAGGCCGCGCGCACGCGGAGCGGCGACTGCACCGAGCACGGCGTGCTGCTTGCGGCGCTTCTGCGCGCGAAGGGCGTTCCGTCGCGGGTGGCGAGCGGGCTCGTGTATGTGCCCGCGATGGACGGGCAGGGGCCCGGGTTCGGCTGGCATCTGTGGACGCAGGCGCTGGTGGTGCCGGCCGAAGGCGGCGAAGCGCGCGCGTGGGTCGACTTCGACGCGACGATCGGCGGGGTGGGCCGCGGCTTCCACGCCGCGCACATCCTGGTCGCGACGAGCGACCTCGCGGGCGGCGCGACCGACCCTGCGTTCGCGCGCGCGGTGGCGCTGCTTGGCGGCACGGCGATCGAGCTTGCGGATGAACCCGCGGGCGCGAAGCCCGAAGGAGCATCGCCGTGAACCACATGTCGTTCGAGCCGTTGCCCGCGCTTCCCGCCCGCGACCCCGCGGGCCACAAGGGCTCGTTCGGAACCGTGCTCGTCGTCGGCGGATGCGCGCATGCGCCGCGCATGATGCTTGGCGGCGCCATGCTCGCCGCGCGCGGCGCGCTGCGCGCGGGCGCGGGCCGCGCGGTGGCGGCGGTTCCCGCGCCGCTTGCGGCCGAGGCGCTCGCGATCCTGCCCGAGGCGACGGTGGTTCCGCTGCCGGTCGATGGCGACGGCGTGCTCGTTCCATCGGGCGCCGCAGAGGCGATCGACGGCGCGGTGCGCGAGGCGTCGGCCATCGTGGTCGGGCCTGCGATCGGGCCGAGCGCGGCGGCGGGTCAGGTCGTGATGCGGCTCGTGGCGCTCGGCGAGAAACCGCTCGTCGTCGACGCCGACGCGATCCGTCACTTCGCGGCGCATGCCGAGGCGGCGCGCGACATCCGCGGCACCGCGGTGTTCACGCCGCATCCCGGCGAGGCGCGCGCCCTGTGCGATGCGCTGTCGCTCGACCTCGACTGCGTGGAGCGCGCCACGCGGCCCGCGGCGGCGCTTGCGCTTGCGCAGCGCCTTGGCGCGGTGGTCGCGCTCAAGGGCGCGGGCACGGTGACGAGCGACGGGCTGCGCGCCTGGCGATGCGACCGGGGAAACGCGGCGCTCGCGACGGGCGGTTCGGGCGATGTGCTTTCGGGCATCGTCGCGGCGTTCCTGGCGCAGTTCACGGGGCGCGGCGCCGCGATCGGCGCGGGGGCCGCCACGGCGCTCGCCATCGACGCGCACGCGCGCGCGGGCGACCTCTGGAAGGCGAGGCACGGCGACGCGGGCGCGCTCGCGCACGAGATCGCCGACCTCGTTCCCGACGCCATGCGGGAAATGCGCGCGTAGCGGCGGCCTGTCGCGGCGGCCGCGCTACAGTGCCGCGATGCCCGCGTCCGGATCCGACAGTTCGTCCCGCCCGCACCAGAAGGTCGTGTCGCTCGGCGACCGCACCTATGTCGAGGGCGTCTACTCGATCGTCAACCCGCAGCTCGCGCAGACGCGCAACAACAAGCCGTACCTGAAGTGCATGATCCGCGACGCGAGCGGCGAGATCACCGCGCGCGCGTGGAGCTTCGAGGAGCCGCAGTTCGAGCAGATCGCGAACGCGGGATTCGTGTTCCTGCGCGGCTCGACGCAGGCCTACCAGGGCCAGGTGCAGCTCATCATCGAGCAGATCGAGCCGCGCGAGGTGAGCGTCGAGGAGATGCGCGAGCTGCTGCCCGCGACGATGAAGGACATCGACGCGATGTTCGCGCGCGTGGCGGAGCTCCTGCGCTCGATGCAGCACCCCGCGATGCGCGCGCTGGCCGAGCAGTACCTCTCCGACGAGCGCCTGATGGAGGACTTCCGCAGCGCGCCCGCGGCGATGAGCGTGCATCATGCGTGGATCGGCGGCCTGCTCGAGCACACCCACCAGCTCATGGAGCTCGCCGACGCGATGCTCCCGCAGTATCCGGGCCTGAACCGCGACCTCGTCCTCTTCTCGCTCTTCGTGCACGATCTCGGCAAGACCGTCGAGCTCGACTGGGAGCGCGGCTTCAGCTACACGAACGAGGGCCAGCTGGTCGGCCATGTGGTGCGCGGCGCGGTGTGGCTCCAGATCAAGGCCGCGCACGCCGCCAAGGTCGAGAAGCTGCCGGGCGAGACGCTGCGCGTGCTGCAGCACATCCTGCTCTCCCACCACGGCCAGCTCGAGCACGGCGCCGCCAAGCTGCCCGCCACGCCCGAGGCGGTG
>JBJTOV010000336.1:0-2913 GCA_046074745.1 Planctomycetota bacterium
GCGGCCACCGCGCACAAGGTCCTCGAGAAGATGTGCGAGGTCGAGCAGGAGCCCAACATGCCGCTCGCGCATCTCGCGCGCGAGTTCGGGATCCGCGGCCCCGCGCTCAACTGCCTCACCGCCTGCGCGGCGAGCACGCAGGCGATCGGCGAGGCCTTCAGCCTGATCCAGCGCGGCGACGCCGATGTGATGATCTCGGGTGGCACGCACACCATGATCCATGTGCTCGGCGTGACCGGCTTCAACCGCCTCACCGCGCTGTCGACCTCGAAGGGCGACCCGACCAAGGCCTCGCGGCCGTTCGACGCGACCCGCGACGGCTTCGTGATGGGCGAGGGCTCGGGCATGATCGTGCTCGAGAGCCTCGAACACGCGCTCGCCCGCGGCGCAACGCCGCTCGCCGAGGTCGCGGGCTACGGCTCGAGCGCCGACGCGTTCCGCATCACCGACATCCATCCGGAGGGCCGCGGCGGCGCGGCTTCGATGCACATGGCGCTTGCGCAGGCGGGAATCGATCCGCACGCACGGCGCGCCGACGGGCGCGCGGCGATCGACTACATCAGCGCGCACGGCACGGGCACGAAGGAGAACGACTCGATCGAGACGAAGGGCGTGAAGCGCGTGTTCGGAGAGCACGCGAGGGACATCCCGATGAGCTCGATCAAGTCGATGATGGGCCACCTGATCGCTGCGGCGGGGGCGGTGGAGTTCATTACCTGCGTGCTTGCGATCCGCGACGGGATGCTGCCGCCCACGATCAACTACCAGACGCCCGATCCGGCGCTCGACCTCGACTATGTGCCGAACACGGCGCGCGCGGCGAAGGTCGACATCTGCCTGTCGAACAGCTTCGGCTTCGGCGGGCAGAACGACACGCTGGTGGTGCGGCGCTTCGCCTAGCCCCACCCGAACGGTGCCAGGCAGGTGCCAGGCACCTCCCTGGCGCACCCGGCACCTCCCCGTCACCACCTGTCGCGGATGGCTCGACCCCGCTTGTATGACATTGCGAGGCGCTTTGGCCGTCGAATCTGCAAAAGTAACATCATGTGTTGTTAAGTTAAGTTTTGGTGCCGCGCTCGTGCCGGGTACGCCAGGCAGGTGCCTGGCACCTGCCTGGCACCGTTCGGGGTACCTTGTGCGCGAGGGCTGCCGGCCCCTCGCCCCCATCCTTCCCTCGCCGCTTCCTGAAGGCCGCACTATTCGCCGCGCTCGGGGCCCTCGCTACCGCCGCGACTCTCGCCTTCCTGCCGCCCGCGGCTCGCCCCGTGCTCCCTCCCAACGCCGAAGCACGCGCCGCCTTCCTCGAGCAGGCCCTCTCCGCCGCCGTCACCAAGGTGCGTGATCCAAGCGGCGAGGTCTGGGCGGTCTCCATCGATCCCGCCGACATCAACGCGTGGCTCGCCATGCGGCTTCCGAAGTGGATCGCCCACGATCCGTCGCTCGAAGACCTCGAGCCGCTGACCGCGCTCCGCGTCAGGACCGCGCCCGGAACCATCCTCGTCGAGCGCGCCGTCGGCCCGCTGATCGCCACGCTTCGGCTCGACATCGCGCTCGGCGCGTCCGGTCTCCGCCCCGCGATCGGCGCCGCGCGCGTCGGCCGCCTTCCGCTTCCCGGGCTCGCCGCGCTCATCGGCGCGCGCGCGCTCGAGGCGCGATTCGCGGGCGCCGCCAGCCTCGCAACCTCCGACCCCGCGCAGCCAGCAACCCTTTCGCTCGCCGATGGCCGACGCGTGCAGCTCGTCGCCATCGCGATCCGCGAGGGCGCGATCCAGCTCGCGTTCAAGACCACCCTCGGCCACGCGACCCGAACCTCGCCCGCGACTCCCGCACCGGCACCCTGATTCACCGATTCCCGCACTTTCCTCGCCCGCGCGCGCCGCCCATCACGCATGACCCCTGACGAGGCCTCCCGTCCGCGGCCTCCGCCTCGAACTCCGCACAGGAGCAACGCCCATGTGGATCTCCCGCTCGTTCGCCGCCACCCTCATGGTCTCCGCCGCGCTCGCCCTCGGCGGATGCGGACGCGAGACCCCCGATTCCTTCGCCAAGTTCAGCGAGTCCATCGCCAAGGACTTCGTCACCGCCGTCGAGTCGAAGGACTGCGCCGCGGCGCTCAAGATCGCCGAGCGCTACATCGCCCGCCTCGAGAAGGTCGACGAGGACGACATGAAGCGCCAGATCGACGCGCTCGCCCCCGCCGAGCGCGACCGCGTCGGAAAGGGCATCCTCGCGGGCGCGCTCGCGATCGGCCTTGGCATGGAAGCGCTCTCCGAGAGCGCCTGCGACGCCGCCCAGCAGGCGAAGTTCACGGAGCTCGGCACCCGCATGCGCAACCGCAGAGGGAACTGACCCGCTCCCGGCCCCGCGCCGCCCCCGCGCTCCTCCCTCGCGCTCCGCCCCCGCGCTCCTCCCTCGCGCGCCGTCCACCCGTGGCGCACTCGCGCCATTTCCCGCCCAAACCCCATCGCCGCCCCGCGCCCACCGGGGCGTCTCTTTGGCTACATTGCGCCCTCTATGCCAGAGCTCACGATCAACGGCAAGAAGCACGCCTTCAAGCCCGGCCAGTCGATCCTGCAGGCGGCCCTCGACCAGGATGTCGAGATCCCGCACTACTGCTACCACCCGGGTCTCTCGGTGGTGGCCAACTGCCGCATCTGCCTCGCCGAGGTCTGGCAGCCCAACCCGAAGACCGGCAAGCTCGAGGCCCTTCCCAAGCTCGTGCCCACCTGCCAGCAGCCCGCCGCCGAGGGCATGGTCGTCTACACCGACAGCCCCAAGGCCGTCGCCAACCAGAAGGCGGTCATGGAGTTCCTGCTCATCAACCACCCGGTCGACTGCCCGGTGTGCGACCAGGCCGGCGAATGCCACCTGCAGGACTACTCCTACCAGTACGGCCGCGGCCAGAGCCGCTTC
>JBJTOV010000337.1:0-2763 GCA_046074745.1 Planctomycetota bacterium
GCGGAACGCGCACGCCAGCGCCGTGCCGCGGGTGTCGTGCAGGTGGATGGTGATCTCGCCGGGGCCTGCGAACGCGGCGTGCGCCGCAAGCAGCGGCTCGAGGTCGCCCGGCACCGCGGCCCCGATGGTGTCGCCGAGGTCGAGCTCGGTCACGCCGAGGTCGAGCAGCGCCCGCGAGACCTCCGCGACGGTCCGCGGCGCGACCGGCCCCTCGAACGGGCACCGCACCACGCACGAGACGTAGCCGCGTACCGGCAGCCCCGCGTCGCGGGCCCGCCGCACGACCGGGGCGAACCGGGCGATCGACTCGGCGACCGTCGCGTTGAGATTTCGCCCGCAGAACGCCTCGCTCGCCGCCGTGAAGACCGCGATCTTGTCGACCTTGGCCGCCAGCGCCGCGTCCAGCCCCTTCTCGTTCGGCACGAGCGCCGAGTACACGACGCCCTCGCGCCGCGCGATGCGCGCAAGCACCTCCTCGGCGTCGGCGAGCTGCGGCACCCACTTCGGGCTCACGAAGCTGGTCACCTCGATCTCGCGAAGGCCTGCGGCCGCGAGCAGCTCGACGAAGCGCACCTTCGCCTCGACGGGCACGGGCACCTTCTCGTTCTGCAGCCCGTCGCGCGGACCGACTTCGCACAGACTTACTTCAGGCGCCATCGCCGCGCTCCTTCCGCTCTGCCTCGCGCTGACGGCGCTCCTCGCGCGACGCGTGCACGAAGAGCCACGCCGCGATGCCGAACACGACGACCATGACCACGCCGCCCGCGATGAAGAGCGCGACCTCGGTGCCGTGGGCGTCGAACACGCCCTGCTCGGGCACGGCGGCGTCGGCGGCCTGCGCAAGAAGCCGCATCATCCCGCGGTCTCCTCGGCGGGCAGGAACGCGAGCGCCGACACCGTCGCCGCCCCCTGCTCGCCCTCGGCGTTCACGAGCACCTTGGTGCCCTCGGCGTAGTGGCTCGCGGAGACGAGCGCGAAGGCCACGGGCGCCGCGCCCAGCATCGGCGCAAGCGCGCTCGATGTCACCACGCCCACCTGCTCGCCGATCGAGCCGCCCTCGGCGAACGCGAACACCTGCGCGTCGCCCACGGGCAGCAGGTCGCCCTCCATGCGAAGGCCGACGAGCCGCTGCTTCGGCCTGCCGAGGTTCTGCATGCGCGCGACGACCTCCTGCCCGGGATAGCAGCCCTTGGTGAAGCTCACGCGCGAGCCGAGCACGCCCGATTCGTGCGGCAGGTTGTTCGGCCCGAAGTCGATGCGGAAGTACGGCGTGCCCGCCTCGATGCGCGCGGTGTTGGTGGCGAACCAGCCCGCGGGCCGCGCGCCGAAGGTGACGAGCGAGCGCCACACCGTCGCGGCCTGCGCCACGGGAACCGACAGCGCGTAGCCCTCGACGCCCAGCTCGTCGCAGCGCCAGATCTCGGCGCGGGCGTCGCCAAGCGCGGCGCTCCACGCCTGCACCCCGTCGGCCGGCGCGGAAAGCCCGAGCGCGCGCAGCGCCTGCGCCGCCTTCGGGCCGTGCAGCCCGAGCCGCGCGTGCGTGCCCGCGCGCGTCTCGAACGCGACATCCTCGGAGAACACCAGCTTCTCAAGCGCCTCGCGCACCGCCGCGGCGTCGTGCGCCAGCGTGTCGAGCACCAGCATGTCGCCGATCGCGGCCACCACCAGGTCGGCGTCGATGCGCCCCTTGCGGTTGGTCAGGAACGCGCGCACGGTGCCGCCGTCGGCCAGCTTCTTCACCTCGTTCGTGACCAGCCTGTTCACGAAGTCGCCGCGGTCCTTGCCGCGCACCACGAGCGACGCGCGCTCGCAGCAGTCGACCAGCGCGCAGCCCGCGCGGATGGCCGCGTACTCGAGCTCGACCTCGGCGTACTGCGCCACCACCTCGCACGACGGGCCGCCGTCGGCGTCCGCTGGGCCGAACGGCAGGTACTCGATCTCGACCTCGCCGCGCGTGGCGAGCGCACCACGCGCCTGCTGCGCGCGCTCGCGGCGGCGCGCGGCGTCCTGCGCGGCGAAGGCGCGGTGCTCGGCGCGAAGCGGGGTGTCGAACTGCATGGCGCGATCCTATACCATCGCCGCTTCCCGCAACCTTCACGGAGCACCGCCATGGCCATGGACATCGACCTCTTCCGCCGCCTCTGCGAGACCCCAGGCATCCCCGGCCGCGAGGAGCGCGTGCGCGCGCTGATCGCCAAGGAGACGAAGGGCCTGTTCGACGCGGCCGAGACCGACGCCATGGGCTCGTATGTGTGCGTCCGCAGGCCGACCCGCAAGGCGAAGGGCCGCCCCGTGCGCGTGATGCTGGCCGCGCACATGGACGAGATCGGCTTCTTCGTGCGCCATGTCGACGACGCGGGCATGGTGTGGGTGAACCCCGCGGGCGGCTTCGACACGCGCAACCTGTTCGCCTCGCGCGTGCTCGTGTGCACCGCGAAGGGCGACCTGAAGGGCGTGATGAACCCGGGCGGCAAGCCCATCCACATCTCGAGCGAGGCCGAGCGCACCAAGGTGCCGGGCGTCGAGGAGTTCTTCATCGACCTCGGCCGCGACGCCGCCGAGGTGAAGAAGACCGTCGAGGTGGGCGATTTCGTGGTGCTCGACACGCCGTTCCTCGAGACGCCGCAGAAGCTCGTGTCGAAGGCGATCGACAACCGCCTGGCCTGCTTCATCGCGATCGAGGCGTGCCGCAAGCTGGCCAAGCGCCGCGGCGGCCACGCTTGCGAGATCGTCAGCGCGTTCACCACGCAGGAGGAGGTCGGC
>JBJTOV010000338.1:0-2824 GCA_046074745.1 Planctomycetota bacterium
TGAAGGTGCCGGGGAAGGCGCCGGTCGCGGCGTTCACTTCCTTGCGCCAGCCGAGGTCGCCCTGCGAGCCGTTCAGGCTGGCCGAGTACGGATCGGAGCAGCCGACGCCGAGGAGCGACGGGCAGCCGCTGCCCGCGGGGGTGCAGGTTCCGCAGAGGTTCTGCTGCAGCGCGCAGAAGCCATGCTTGCCCCACGACATGCCGATCTGCTCGAGTCGGCCGTTGTAGTAGCGGTACATGTTCATCGGAATGAACGGGTGCTGGTTGCTCGGCGAGGCGTTCCAGTCGAGGTTCACCGTGCCGATGTTGCAGCTCGTGGTTCCGAACGCATACGCGCGGGTGACCACGCCGCCCACCGTGACCGAGCCGTAGCTCGCGACATCGGGAATCGCGCCGACGATGACATCGGGGCCGGCCGACGCAGTGCCACCGTCGCCGGGAACCGCGTTCGCCTGGAACTGTCCGAGGAGAATGGCCACGCTGCCGAGCAGCAGACCGCCGAGAGTGATGCTTGTCTTCAAGAGTGACTCCTGCAGAAGGTGGACCTACGGCGCCGTGCCGAAGTGACGCACGGCACGGAGAACGATACTGTCGGTTTCGGGTTCCCAAAGAAACCCGATGCAAATCCGAACAACTTCGGGGGCATGCGGCACGACAATCCTGCATGCGTCCGCAGAACAATCGCGGAAGTTGCGTCCGTGATTCGCCATCGGCAAAAAGACACCCGCCGCGGCGAACCGCGGCGGGTGGGATTGCCGAGAGGCAGTCTCTGATCGTGGGATCAGCGACGACGACGGCCAGCGAGGCCGGCGAGGCCGAGCAGCGCGATCGCGCCCGGAGTCGGGACGGGAACGCCGATCGAGAAGGTGCCGACGCCGAACTGCACGGGCGAGCCCGAGACGCCGTTGTTGTAGCCGACGCGGAGCTGGATCACAGCCTCAGCGTCGCTCGCGCCGATGACGAACTGGCCGAGGAGAACCTGGCCCGACGCGTTGACGCGGCCCTGGTTGTTCGGCGGGTTGCCGTTGAACCAGCCAGCGCCGGTGGTCGGCGTGCTGCCGTACGGCATCTGGGCCTGATTGAAGCCGGCCGCGCCCCAGTCGGGGTCATAGTTCGTCGAGTTGCCCGAGGCGAAGCCCGTGCCGCCGCCGATGCAGACGAACGAGTCCATCGCGCCCGGAGCGAGCACGAACTGGGGGTTCCAGGTGCCTGCGACGGTCGAATGAACGCCGCCCGTGAGGGCGTCGGCGTGGTGGAACACGGTCGCGCCCGACACGAGGTTGATCTGGAACGCGTTGAGGACGGTGTCGGTGCCGCCGTTGAAGTTGCCGAACAGCTGGTACGCGGTGAGCGAGCCAACGGTGTTCGAGGTAACGGTGTAACCAGTGAACGCCGCCGAAGCAGCGCCCGACACGGCGGCCGTGAGGGCGGCCATAGCCATGAACTTCATTTCTGACTCCTTGAGGAACTGAGGGACAGGGAAATCACATCTGACACGGACGCCGCCAGTAGGAATGGCGGAGTTGAGGCACGCATCAGCCGGAGCGTGAAGCTCCGACAGCCCTGGTTCCTTCTTTTTCTCCACGCTCAGCCCGGAGGCGAGCACGAAGACTCCACGGTCAGGATGCCGCGGTCGTTGGGGCAGTCAAGCGCGCCAAACGCGAATTCGGAGAAAGAGTCGATTTTGAGAGACGCGCAAAGACGAGGTTGCGAGTCCGTGCGCCCTAGAAGTGCACAAGCGAGCCGCCGCAGGCAAGTACCTGCGGCGGCTCGATTTGCGTACGGAAGAGTGCGTGGCGCAGCGATCAGCGACGGCGACGGCCGGCGAGACCCGCGAGGCCGAGCAGCGCGACGGCGCCGGGAGCGGGGATCGCGTTCAGCTGGAAGGTGCCTTCGCCGAAGACAACGCTCGTGTTCGGACCCGTGTTGTATCCGATCTTCAGGAAGAGGGTCGACTGCGCGTCAGCCGCAGCCACCACGAACTGGCCGAGCTTGACCTTGCCGCCGCTCTGGAGGCCCTGGTTGTTCGGGGGGTTGCCGTTGAACCAACCGGCGCCTGCGGTCGTGGTTCCTGCAGCGAGGAACGGAACCTGCGCCTGGTTGAACCCAGCCGCGCCCCAGTCGGGATCGGCGTTGGTCGAGTTGCCCGAGGCGAAGCCTTCTCCGCCACCGATGCACACATACGAGTCGAGCGATCCGGGCACGAGAACGAACTGCGGATTCCAGGTACCCGCGACGGTCGAGTTGCCCGAGCCGATCGCGTCGTTGTGCACGAACACGGGGCTGCCGCTGCCTGCGGCGCGGTTGAAGTGGAAGGCGTTCAGGACGGTGTCGCTCGCGCCGCTGAAGTTCGCGTAGAGCACATGGCGTGCGTACGCGCCTTCGACGGTGCGGACAACCGAGTAGCCCGTGAACGCAGCGGAGGCGGCGCCCGAAACGGCGAGAACGGCAGCGGTGGCGAACAGCGTGGTCTTCATGTCTTTTCCCTTGTGTGTTGGCTTTGCGAGGCTCGGCGAGGTCGAGCGCTCCAAGTTCCCTCTGGGTTGCGTCGACTCCGACGCCGATCCCATTCCTCTGCAACGAAACTACGGTGCAGGAGCGCGCATGCAAGGACCAGGATGGCGAAGTGCGGCGAACGCGCGCGCTGGAGGTGGGCCTGTGACGGCTGCACGAACCGCGCAGCCAAACCGCGCCGAAGTGGGCCTTGTGAACACCGCCGCACGCGAAAAGTGACAACCGCCGCCGCGGGGGATACCCGCGGCGGCGGTGAAGAGTGCAATGCTCTGTTGTCTGCTGTCCAAGTGGATCGGATCAGCGGCGACGAC
>JBJTOV010000339.1:0-3659 GCA_046074745.1 Planctomycetota bacterium
CCGCGCAGCGGCGCCGCCGAACGCGTCGGCTGCCCGCGCGGCTCTCACCCGCCTGCGTTGGCGCCGCTCTCGAAACTCTCGGCCCCGCGCGCATAAACCACCGTGAATGTCACTCCACCCTCGTCGAGATCGACACCGGGAAGGAAGTCGTCGTCGATCCGGTCGAGCAGCGCGGCGACATCGCCTTCCGCGATCCCCGCGCCATCGACGAGCGTCACGGTTCCCGCCGCGCGCCCGTCGGGCATGAAGTGAAGGTCGACGGCCACTGCATCGCGGCCGTCGAGGATGCCGAGCAGCCGCTCGCTCGAGGGCGTGCGCAGCGTGCGCTTCCAGCGGATTCGGTCGAGCGTGCTCATGCGAGTGTCCTCCACAGGATGGCGCCGCCGAGCGCGGCGGGAATGGCGGCAAGCGCCAGCACGCAGCCGCGCGACGAGGTGCGGTACCCGACGCCCGTTCCCGGGATCGAGACGGTGGTGTACTTGCGCCCCCTGCCGCTCCGGCCGGTGCGGAAGCCACGGCCTCCCACCGACCAGCCGACGCCGCCGCGCGAGAGGTTCACGCGGAACGGCCCGAGGTTGAGCGAGCGGCGGAATGTGAATCCCATCAGTGTCCCCCGCGCAGGTTCAGTCCGCGAGCGGGCGCAGCCAGACATTGCGGAAGCAGAGCGCGTCGCCGTGGTCCTGCAGGCCGATCGGCAGCTTCGGCTCGTGCGCCGAGTACTTCGCCTTCGCCATGTGCGCGGTGGCGCCCCAGATCTCGCTGTGGTTCTGCACGAGCACGCCGTTGAAGAACACCGTCATGTGACCGGCCTTCGCCAGGCTGCCGTCGGCGTTGAACTTCGGCGCGCTGAACACGACGTCGTAGGTGTTCCACTGGCCGTTCGGAAGGCACGCGTTCACGAGCGGCGGGTACTGGCCGTACATCGCGCCCGCCATGCCGTCGACATAGGTCTTGTTCGGATTCGAGCCGAGGATCTGCAGCTCGTAGCGGTCCATGAAGAACACGCCGCTGTTGCAGCCCTGCTGGCCGTTGCAGTTGCAGCTCTCGGGCACCATCCACTCGATGTGGAACTGGCACGAGCCGAAGCCCTCCTTCGTGCGGATGTTCCCGCTGCCTGCCTTCACCTGGAAGTACGGCTGGCCATGCATGTCGGTCTTCACCTCCCACGCGCCGCCCGTCCACGCGTTCAGGCTCTTGCCGTCGAACAGCGAGATCGCGTCGCTCGGCACGGTGCCGTGGCCCGCGGGCGTCACCATCGCGGGCTGAGGACGGTCCTTGTCGTGCACGCCCCACTCCTTGGCGGCGGGCTTCGCGTCCTGCGCGACGGGCGCGGCGGCGAGCAGCAGGACCGCGGGAACGGCAAGGAACGCGAGGGCGGGAGCGACGGTGCAGAGCGGGCAGGTGCGCATGGGTTTCTCCGTGGAGCGCGTCTTGTACCCGATTTTTCCGCGGTTGCACGCGGCGGCGTATCCTGCGCGCCATGAACCCCGCGGATTTCAGCGAGCACATGGCGGTCCGCCTGTCGCACACCGACGCAGCGGGCGTGCTGTTCTACCCGCGCATCTTCGACCTCGAGCACGAGCTGTTCGAGCGATGGCTCGAGCTCGGCGGGTTCTCGGTGCGCCAGATGCTCGAACGCCGGCTCGCCCCGACCCCGACCGTGCACTGCGAGGCAGACTACCGGCTGCCCGCGCGCAAGGGCGATGTGCTGCCCGCGCGGCTTGCGTGCACGGGCGTCGGGCGCAGCGGATACACGCTGGTGTGGACCTTCTCGCGCGGCGGCGACCTTGCGATGCGGGTGCTCGTCAAGCGCGTGGCCATCGACCCCGCGGCGGGCGAATCGATCGACCTTCCCGAGGCGCTGCGGCTCTGGGTGCTGGCGTCGCAGGCGAAGACGGCTGCGCTTGAAGAGGTCTGAGCGCGCGGAAGCGGCTGAGCCGTGGAAGAGGCTGGGCGCGTGCAAGAGGCAGCGCGCGCGGCGCCGCGTCAGGCGAAGACGGCGACGCTGTAGCGTCCGACACGGGTCAAACTTCGTTGAATCGCTGCCCGGCGGCGAGGCGCGCGGCGAGACGCGCACGGCTCGGCTTCGTCGCCGCGATCTCGTCCACGGGCATCGCGTAGACCGCGTCGGGCACGAGGTGGCGCTCGAGCGTCTCGCCGAGGATCTCGCGGATGAAGCGTCCCGTCTGGGTCCTGAGGTCGACGAACGCGACCGGCCGCATCCCCCACTTCGCGTCGGGCACGCCCACCACGCATGCGGCGCGCACGCACGGCAGTTCGCAGAGCGCGCGCTCGATCGCCTCGGGATGGATGTTCTTGCCGCCCGAGATGAACATGGCGTCGAGGCGCCCGACGACATGGAGCCGCCCCGCCGCGTCGAGAAATCCCGCGTCGCGGGTCGAAAGCGGGCGCGCGAGCGGCACGAGCGTGGCGGCGCCGTCGTCGCCCGCGACGAACTCGCCGCGCGCGAGCATCGGCCCGTCGACGAGGATCTCGCCGGTCGCCGGTTCGATCGCGATCGAAGCGCCGGGAAGCGCGGGGCCGGCGAGCGTGGCCGGGTCGCCGGGCGCGAGGGGGCCGGTCGCGACCTGCGAGCAGGTCTCGGTCAGGCCGTAGGTGGCGAACAGCGGGACGCCGCGCGCGATCGCCGCGTCGCGCAGCGACTGCGCGCTCGGCCCGCCGCCGAGCATCACGGCCTTCAGCGACGACGGCACGCGCCCGCGATCCTCGAGCAGCCGCGCGAGCTGCGCGGCAACGAGCGACACATGCGTGCAGCCTTCGAGGTCGCGCCACGCGCGCGGCTGCGCGCCGAAGCGCACCGCGCCGCCGAGGACGCGCGCGCGCATCAGGATCATCACGCCGCCGACATGCGACGGCGCGAGCGACGCGTGCCACACGTCGCCCGGGCCGAACGGAATCGCGCGCACGCCGGCCCGTGCGCTCGCTTCCATCGCCTCGAGCGAAAGATCGACGAGCCGCGGCACGCCGCTCGAACCGCTCGTCGCGAGGATGACGCCCGGCGCCGGCGTTGCGCGCATCGCGCGCACGCGGGCCTCGAGCGCCGCGCGCGCCGCGGCGGGAAGCGTGCGCGCGAGCGGAAGCGCGCGAGCGCCGCGCGACCAGATCGCTTCGAACGCGGGCATCGGATCCACGCCTGGCTCGACCTCGACGACCGTGATCGCGGCGTCGCTCACGACCACGCCTCCGCGAAGGGCACGGGCAGCGCTTCGCCCGCGATCTCGCCGCGCACGACGCGCGCCGGCGCGCAGGAATCCTCGGCAAGCAGCGCTGCGGTGCCGATTCCGTGGGCGCGGCGCGCGTTCGGAAGCGTGGCGGCGAGGTGGACCGCGACCCGCAGCGCGAACGAGCTCTCGTACGCGGTCGAGAGCACCACGTCGACGCCGAGCGCGGCCGCCTCCGCCGCGCGCGCGCGGATCGCCTCGAGCGAACCGAGCGCCGACATGCGCAGCACCCACGCGCTCACGAGCTTCCCGCCGCGCGTGAGCCTTTCTCGGAGCGCGCGTGCTTCGTCCGTTGGATCGACCACCAGTTCATCGAGGGCGATCATCATGCCGACTCCGAACGACAACTCGACGAGCTGCCGCGGGTCTGCGAGCGGTTCTTCGAGATACTCGATGCGGTGCGGATCGACTCCGCGG
>JBJTOV010000340.1:0-3230 GCA_046074745.1 Planctomycetota bacterium
TGCCGTCGGTGCCGTCCTGCTGGCGGCACATCGAGAACACGAAGCGGTCGCCGGGATACGCGTACTCGAGGCCGAAATGGTCGAAGATATGCCCGAAGCGCCCGTCGGTGCGCGACTGGCGCCCGCCCACGCCGCGCACCAGCAGCGGATCGGCCTGCATCACCCACTGCACCACATCGAGCTGGTGCACATGCTGCTCGACGATGTGGTCGCACGAAAGCCACGCGTGGTAGAGCCAGTTGCGGACCTGGTTCTCGACATCGGTGCGCTCGGCCTTCGCGTCGACATGCCACAGGCTGCCCATGTTCCAGTACACGCGGCCCGCGATCACCTTGCCGATGTCGCCGCCGTGGATGCGGCCGATGCAGTCGATGTAGCACTGCTCGTGGCGACGCTGCGTGCCGGCCGCGACCTTCAGGTTCTTCGAGCGGCTGAGCGCGGCCGACTCGATGAACCGGCGCACGCCCGGGCCGTCGACCGCAACGGGCTTCTCGGTGAAGACATGCTTGCCCTTCTCGGTCGCCTCCTTGAAGTGGATCGAGCGGAACCCGGGCGGCGTGGCCAGGATCACGATGTCGCAATCCGTGGCGCAGACCTTGCGGTACGCGTCGAAGCCGACGAAGAGCGCCGTGGCGGACACGGCCTTCATGCCGTTCTCGCTGAGCGCGTTGTTGGCGGCCACCACGCGCTCCTCGAACAGGTCGCCGAGCGCCACCACCTCGATCTCGGCGCCCGTCTGCTTGCCCGCGCTGATGGCGTTGAACATCGCGCCCGTGCCGCGTCCGCCGCAGCCGATCACCGCGATCTTCAGCTTCGGCGCACGCGACAGCGACGCATACGCGCCGCCCGCGCCAAGAAGAACGGGGCTCGCCGCAGCGGCGGCAACGAAGGTGCGTCGGTTCAGGTCCATCGTGCTCTCCTCAGGTTGCGCGCGGCGAAGCCCGCCGCGGTCGTGTCATGGCTTGTCGCAGATCACGCGGAAGCCCACGAAGCCACCGCTCGAATACCACCACTTGCTCTTCGGAAACTGCGGGTCGATCTCGTTCCACTCGACCGGCTTGCAGGGCTGCAGCTTGCCGCACTCGAGGTCGGCCATGGCGTCGAGGTAGCTGCCCCCCGCCACCGCGCCGAGCTTGGTTCCATCGTCGACCCACTCGCAGGCGTTGCCGAACAGGTCGAACAGGCCCAGCTTGTCGGCCTTCTTGGAACCGATCGGATGGGTCTTCTCGCCGGCGTTGTCCTTGGTCCACGCGTGATCGGCGCAGTTCTTCGGGTCGACGCCCGACTGCTCGCACAGCGCCTTCCATTCGTCGGCCGTCGGCAGGCGGTACGAGCGGCCCGTCTTCGCGGAAAGCCACTCGCAGAACTGCTTGCAGCTCAGGAACGACGGCGAGATGACGGGGTATCCGACATGGCCGAACTCGCGGTCCATGCCGATGTAGGGCTTGGTGGGCTTGGTCACGGCGTCCGACTTCTCGGTGCTCTTGCCCGCCTCCTTGTCGGAGCCGTACACGAACACATCGAAGAGCTCCCACGGGACCTCGTGCGCCGAGACATGCAGCGCCTCGCCCTTCGGGCCCTTGAACGGCACCATCTTGACCTCGAAGGTGCAGCCGTCGACAGCCTGGGCGAATGGCTTCGGCTCGTCGATCGGCCGCGCCGCGGCCCCCGCCCCCGCCAGCACCGACGCCAACGCCACAAAGGAAAGAGCGGCGCACGCGAGTGCACCGCTCTTCGGTTGGTTGGGCTGGCTGCTGTGAACGCTGATCGGCTGCGGACGCATCACGAAGGATGATGCCCCAGCGCCGCGCCAGCGTCAAGCACGCGCGGCAGAATCAGTTCCAGGCGCCGAGCAGGATCGCGAGGTCGCCGCCGCTCACGGTGCCGCTGCCATCGAGGTCGTACGCGGGGTTCGAGGTGCCCCACGCGCCAAGCAGGATGGTGAGGTCGGCGCCGTTCACGATGCCGTCGTTGTTGAGGTCGCCCGGGATCGCCGCGGTGCAGTCGATGTCGATCACGCGGAAATCGTCGATTCCGGCCTCGACCAGCGAGCCTGTGCCGAGGTCGCGCGCGATGAAGCGCACGCGCATGCTCGCGGTCGGGGCGATGAAGTCGCGCACGCGCCACGAACGCTTGGTCCATGCGCCCGGGTTCACGCTGATCGTCTCGAGCGCGACCCACGAGGTGCCGCCGTTGTTCGAGATCTCGACGGGCATCGAGTCCTCGTTGGGCGCGCCGCCGAGGTTGTTCGAGTACCAGAACCAGTACTCGACCACGGGCTCGTCCATCGCGCTCATGTCGTACACGGCGGAAGTGAGCGTGGTGATGCCGCCATCGACATCGGCCGCGCCCGCGGCGCCGCCCACCACGCCGTTGCCCGTGATCCAGCACAGGGTGCCGACAGGCGAGTGGTCGTCCTCGGGCTGCGCAGTGGTGGCGATCGGGTCGACGCGCACCCATTGGCCGCTGATCGCGGTGTCGCCCGCGGCGCCGCCCGTCCAGCCGCAGGCCGCCTCGAAGTTGAGGTCGACCGCGGTGGTGATCGAGACGGCCGACTGCGCGCTGCGCGTCACGAGGTCGCTCGTCACCTCGCCCGCCGTGTTCGCCACCTGGAAGGTGTAGCTGACATTCTGGGTGCAGGGAACAGGCGGGAAGGTGGCGCGCCAGGTGTTGCCCGAGACGGGCACGAGCGGCCGCTCGACGGGGGTCGTGCCCACCGTCACGGTCATCTTGCCCGAGTTCAGGTCAAGCGTGCTGCCCTGCGTGGGCGTCACGGTGACATTCACCGCGGTGCCTCCCGCAGGATTGATCAGCGCAGGCGGCGCGGCAACCGCGAAGGTCGCCGCAGGCGACTGCAGCTTCCACACGAACAGGCCGCGCTCGAGATCGCTGCCGATCACGGTGCCGCTTGGGAAGAACGGCCACACATTCCACAGGCCGTTGAACTGCGCGCCATCGTCGGCGGGATAGGTGTCGAAGTTCGCGACCTCGGGCGGGTTGGTGGCGTTCGCCGCCAGGTCGAACACGCGGAAGCCCGAGCGGTAGTTCGCCTGGTAGAGCTTCGTCCCGCGCACGAACATGTTGTGGCCGATGGCGGGGTTTCCGTTGTTGAACTTTCCGACATACTGGACATTCGAGAGGTTCTGGACATTCATCACGATGGTGGTCGTGACGGTGACCGTGTCGCCCTCGTCGAGCTCGTCGTTGATGTAGATGAACTGCGAGTTCTC
>JBJTOV010000341.1:0-5685 GCA_046074745.1 Planctomycetota bacterium
TCCATTGCGCCAAGCAGCGCGGTGAGGAAGAGCGACGCTCCCGCCAAGAACGCCCACACCACGATGATCAGTGCGACAGCGAGCGGCCAGCGCGCGGCCGCGATCCTGAACCCGCGCCAGAGGAGCCACGCTCCTGCTGCGGTTCCGAGCACCGTCACCGCCCACCAGTACGCCTTGCTCGGCGGCTCGGGCGGCGTGACGAGCAGGCCCGAGATTCCCGCGCCTGCGAAGTACGCGCCCGCCGCGAGAAGCAAGAGGCCCATCACCTGCTTGATCAGGTCGCTCGACGGCCCCGAGCGCGGCATGCGGTCGACGAGGTTCGGATAGGCCGACAGCACGAGGTAGGGGAGCGCCATGCCCACGCCCACTGCGGCGAACACCGTGAGGATCGTGGCCACGCCCTGCGTGGTCGACCATGCGACGGCGGTGCCCATCAGCGGCGCCGTGCACGGCGTCGACAGCACCGCGGTCATGATGCCGAAGAGGAACGACCCGCCGTAGCTGTCGTGCTTCGCCTCGACCATGTACACCCAGTCGGGCAGCTTCACCGAGAAGAAGCCCGCCATGCCGATCGCCATGGCCGAGATCACGACACCCACGAGGATGGTGAACCAAGGCATCTGGAATAGCTGGTTCGCGCTCGTGAAGCCCTGCACCGTGGCCATGAGCGTTCCGAGCAGCATCCAGAACGCCACGACGCCGAGCGACATGGTGAAGCCGAGCGCGAAGCACTTGGCGCGGCTGCCCTGCGCGGCCTGCGCGAGCCCCATGATCTTGAGCGGAATCACGGGCAGCACGCACGGCGTGAAGTTCAGGATGAAGCCGCCCGCGGCCGCGATCGCAAGCAGCAGGATCAGCCCCGCGCCGCGCGGATCGATCGAGAACTTCCACGAGAACAGGTTGAACTCGAGCAGCTCCGACGGCTTCTCGACCGAGCGGATGCGCGCGTACACGCCCCGGTCGAAGTCGTCGAACTCGGCGCCCGTCGCGTGCGCGATGGACGGACCGACCTCGACCGTCACGGGAAGGTCGACGGTGACGGGCCGCAGGCAGCCCGTGTCGTCGCACGCCTGGAAGGTCGCGGTGAGCGGAATCTCGTAGCGGCCCGGCTTCGCGTCCTTCGCCACCGACATCGGCACGAACACGCGCACCGCGCCCTCGTGCACCGCGTAACTGAGCGGACCTTCGCCAAGATCGAACTCGACGCCCACGGGTACGGGCCACTGCGCGAAGGCGAGGTGCGCCTCCACGGGCACCGACGCCGGGTCGAAGCCTTCCTTCAGCGCGATCTCGGTGCGGATCGACGAGCCGAACTCGGCGAGCCCGCCGCCGATCGGGCCGGGCTTCGGCCAGATGTGCCAGTGGTCGTCGAGCGTGAAGACGATCGCCACCGGGGTGTCGCCGCCCGGCTCGACCACGGGAACCGCCACCGACACGGCCAGATCGACGCGGTCGCGCGAGTCGTTGTAGAGGGGCGGCTCCTCGACCGCGGCCGCCTGCTTGCCGAAGCCGGGAAGGCCGGGAATCTTGGGCGGGACCTGCGCCGAGGCCCGCGACGGGGCGAGCACGCACCCCAGCAGGGCGGCTGTCAGGAGGGCCAGGTGCAGGAAACGCGGAAAGGCCGCGCGCCGCTCGGTGGTTCTCATGGGGCGCATCCTACGGCCGTTCGCGGCGGGGGTTGCCCCGTGGGGATCACGGTCGGGCATGCGCCCAATCTCAAGGCGGGTTGTCGGACGCGCCGATGATCCGAGGCTGCGGGGGCCGTATCCCGCGACCGGCGGAGCCGGTGAAACAGCGAGGCGAACCGCATGGGCGCTGAGGTCCTGAACCAGTCCGACATCGACGCGCTGCTGAACGCGGTCAACGAGCCCGCGGCCGCCGTCGAGGCGCCGCCCACGCAGATCTTCTCCCGCGCGCGGCGCGACCGCGAGAAGGTCGAGATCCGACCCTACGACTTCAAGCGTCCCGAGCGCATCTCGAAGGACCAGATGCGTGCGCTCGAGATGCTGCACGAGGCGTTCGCGCGCAACCTCGGCGCGTTGCTGTCGAGCCAGCTGCGGACCATCGTCGAGGTGCGGGTTTCGCACGCCGCGCAGATGACCTACTCCGAGTTCATCGGGTCGCTGCCCAACCCGACCAGCTTCAATCTGGTGCGCTGCCCGCCGCTCGAGGGCCAGATGTGCCTCGAGGTGTCGCCTCTGGTCATCTACCCGATCATCGACCGCCTGCTGGGCGGTTCGAACAAGGAGCTCTTCGTGCCGCAGCGGCCGATGACGCTCATCGAGACGCGGCAGATCCAGAAGATCCTGCACCGCGCGCTCGCGGGCCTCGGCGAGGCGTGGCAGGGGATCCGCAGGATCGACTTCGCGCTCGGCGAGATGGAGTCGAACCCGCAGCTCGTGCAGATCGTGCCGCCCAACGAAGTCGTGGTGGTGATCGGGTTCGAGGTGAAGCTGACCAACCGCGCGGGCCCGATGAGCCTGTGCATCCCGTACAACGCGATCGAGCCGCTCATCGAGGACCTCTCGGCGCAGAGCTGGTTCGTGACCGGGAAGAACAAGGAAGGCTCGAACCTGGCCGAGCGGATCGCGGGCGGGCTGTCGGGCGCCAAGGTCGAGCTCGAGGCCACGCTGGCCACGACCACCATGTCGATCGGCGAGCTGCGCCACCTCGAGGTCGGCGATGTGATCGTGACCTCGCGGCCTGCCAACTCGCCGGTCTCGCTCGCGGTCGAGGGCCGACCCAAGTTCATGGCGCGGCTCGGACAGTTCCGCGGGAAGCGCGCGCTTCAGGTGCAGCGTCCGATCGGTGCCGCCGAGCGCGTTGATCTTGGTCGATAACCCGCGGTTTGGCAGGGCAAGCGCGATTCCGCGCGCCGCAGTGCGCTCGAGCGCGCCTCCGCTGCTCGGCAATCCCGCTGATCGGGCGTCTTGATACGCCCACGGGTTGTGCCGTCGCATTGACCTTCAACCCGTGGGGCGATATCTTTCCGTTCTCTCCTCCGCGACGGACGCGGGGGAGGTTGTTCCGGTCTGCGACCGGTGTTGGCCGAGTGGTGCGTCCGATGCTTCCGAGTTCACGCGTTTCACAACCCCGTGATCCGTCAAGCGATAGGGCCGTTCGGGTCGGGCTCCTTCGATGAGGCCGTCAGGGTCTCATCTTCGGGTCCGTCCGAGCGCGGTTCAGGGCGTTCGTTTCCATTCCGAGGAGCGCGGAGATTCCGCGTCCACGGCATCGGAAGCGGGCGCGCTGGTCCGGTGTCGTCGGTCTGACTGCATTCATGTCGCTCCCACGCAGGGCGCGCATGGACGCACTGGGAGGCGCCTCTGATCCACTGAGGCGCTCCAAGGCCATCGCAGTCTGGCCACGGGCATTTCGCCCGTGGTCGTTCGTTTTCAAGCGCACGGCGAATTCCCGCCGGCGCGACATCCCAACGGCAGCGTCGCAGGTGCGGGGGCACCAAGGCGCACCGACAACCCATGCGGGGCACGGCCCCGCGACCCGCCAGGCAGCGGCCAGGCGGGCAGCCAGCGAAGGACACCGACCATGAACTCTGAAACGCTCCGCATCCTCGATTCGATCGCCCGCGACCGCAATGTCGACCGCGAGCAGCTCATCCGCGATCTCGAGATGGCGATGATCAGCGCCGCCCGCCGCCACTTCAACTCGCTCGACCTCGAGGAGTTCGGCTGCGAGATGGACCGCCTGAGCGGGCGCATCGCGATCTGGCGCAACCTGCCCGATGGCGGCCGCGAGGACATCCCGCTGACCAGCCTCGGCCGCATTCCCGCGCAGACCGCCAAGCAGGTGATGATCCAGAAGTTCCGCGAGGACGAGCGCAACTCGCTCATGGAGGACTTCGCGAAGCGCCAGGGCGAGATCGTCACCGGCACCGTCACTCGCCAGGAAGGCCCCGCGCTCATCGTGCAGGTCGACCGCGCCGAGGCGTTCATGCCGAAGTCCGAGCAGATCCCCGGCGAGATGTTCAAGCCAGGCGACCGCATCCGCTGCCTCGTTCTCGATGTGCGCGACGGCGGCAGCCAGGTGAAGATCGTGCTGTCGCGCGGCTCGCCCAACTTCATCCGCCGCCTGTTCGAGGCCGAGGTGCCCGAGGTGGCCGAGCGCGTGATCGAGATCAAGGCGCTCGCGCGCGAGCCAGGCCAGCGCTGCAAGGTCGCGGTCGCCAGCGTCGACTCGAAGGTCGACGCCAAGGGCGCCTGCATCGGCGTGCGCGGCAGCCGTATCCGCAACATCGTCGACGAGGTGAACGGCGAGAAGATCGACATCGTGCTGTGGAACGAGTCGAGCCAGGTGCTGATCTCGAACGCCGTCCGTCCGGCGGCGGTCGAGGAGGTCAGCCTCTGCTTCGAGCTCGGCCGCGCCACGATCATCGTGCGCGAGGACCAGCTCTCGCTCGCCATCGGCAAGCGCGGACAGAATGTGCGCCTCGCGGCGCGCCTGACCGGATGGGACATCGACATCCTCACGCCGCCCGAGTTCACGAAGGGCCTGGAGATCCTGCAGGAGACCCTGCGCCCGATCGAGGGCGTGACCGACGAGATGCTCGACAAGCTGGGCGCGCTCGGCATGATCAGCGTGTTCGATGTCGAGGAGATCGGCCCCGCCGTGCTGGTGGCCGAGCTCGGCGTCGACGAGGCGCTCGCCAATCAGATCTGCGCGACGGCCAGCGACCGCGCGCGCATCGTGCAGCTCGATCGCGAGCGCGAGCAGGCGGAAGCGGCGGCGCGTGCGGCGGAGGACGCCGCGGCGACCGACGCGATCCTCGGTGGCGAAGGCGCGCCCGCGGCGCCCGACGCCGAGGCGGAGAGCCAGGCGGACTCCATCCTTGGTGGATGAGTCCGCGACGGAAGGCGTCGGTGCATCGCACGGCGCCTGTGGGAGGAAGGGTTCGCCCATGTCCGCGACGGTCGCGGCGGGGCGCGTGAGCCGATCAGGAGGATTGCTTGTCTAAGAAGCCCGCAGCGTTGAAGGTGCATCAGATTGCCAAGGAGCTTGGTGTCAACTCCAAGGACATCGTTGCCCGTTGCAAGGCGGAGGAGATTCCCGACATCGAGAATCATCTCTCGCCGGTCTCGGCAGGGCTTGCCCTGACCATCCGCGATTGGTTCGGCAACGCTGCCGCCGAGGCGGCCGCCGTGGCCACCGCGACGGCGGTTGCGGAGCCCGATGTGTCCGAAGCGAAGGCGCCCGCGAAGCGGTCGACCAAGAAGAAGACCGACGGCGCCGATGGCGATTCTGAAGGCGGCGAGGCCGCCGCGCCTGCCGCGCCGAGCGTTGCGCGTCGCGCCACCAAGAAGGTCGCGGCACCCGCGGAGGAGCCGGCGCCCGTTGCACAGACCACCGCTCCGACGACTGCGGAGCCCGTGATTCCGGCGGCGGTTTCCGCGGCAGCTTCGGCCCCGGTTGCATCGGCCCCGCAGTCCGCGGCGACTGCGTCGGCTTCCCTTACTGCGGCGTCCGTCCCTTCGGCTTCCGGTTCCGCGGCCCCCGTTGCGTCGACCCCTGTTGCCTCCGCCGCTGCGGCCTCCGCGCAGCCCGCGGCCTTGGCTCCCGTGGCTTCCGCTCCTGTGGCTTCCGCCCCTGTGGCTTCCGCTCCCGTGTCTTCCGCTCCTGTGGCCTCTGCTCCTGCGGCTTCCTCTGCGGCGGCCCCCGCGCAGCCCGCGG
>JBJTOV010000342.1:0-9263 GCA_046074745.1 Planctomycetota bacterium
GGAAAGCTCGAGCCGAGCGATGCGCAGCAGCCGCGCGACGGCGACTTCCCGATCGCCGTCGGTCCGGTCGGCGGGCTTGACCCGAACGCAGGCATGGGCGCTGGCTGGCCGCAGCCGCCTGCGGCGCCGGCACCGGCCAAGCGCACGCACACGGTTGCCAAGGGCGAGTACCCGAGCGACATCGCGAAGAAGTACTACGGCAAGCGCGGCCTCGGTGTGGCGCTTGCGGAGTTCAACAGCATCGATCCTTCGAAGCTTCGCGTGGGCATGAAGCTGCGCGTGCCGCCGATCGAGGTGCTCGATCCGACCGCGGCGCCGACCTTCCCGCCTGCACCGACGGGCGATGCGACGGCGCCCGTGGCGCCTGCCCCCGAGCAGGCCGCGGCGCCAGCGGCGCGCACCGTGAAGGTTCGCGAGGGCGACACGCTGTACGCGATCTCGAAGCGCGTGTACGGCACCTCGAGCCGCTGGAAGGACATCGCGGCGGCGAACGGGCTCGGAGACGGTCGCGGCATGAAGGTCGGGATGGAACTCAAGGTTCCTGCGAACTGAGCGGCTGCGTTGAAGCCTGCGGAGCGCGGAGTCGTCGGCAGGATCGAGGGCCGATTTCAGAGGCCGCAATGAGAGGCATGGAGGCCTGATGTTCGCGAAGATCGCAACCGTGATCGTGGTGCTGGGGGCGATGTTCGGCGCGCTGCTCGTGAATCGGCAGAAGCGCATCGACGCCGCCGCCGAGATCAGCCGCAGCCACTTCAGGATGCTGCAGCACGATCGCGCGCGCACGCGCCTTCAGGCGCAGGTTGCGGCGGCGGTCCGACCCGATCGGCTGCGCGACAAGCTCGAGCAGGTCGATGACGGCAAGTTCAGGCCGATTCCGAACAGGTATGACCCGCAGAACGGCGAGCCGGCCCCGAAGGGCGGGCTGCTTGTCGGCGAGCCCGGCACCGGAGCAGGAAGCGAGAGGTACGGCGGATGAGCGGAAACCAAGGTGAGACGCCGTCGCGGGAATCCGTGGCCGGCCAGGCGCGCGCCGTGGGGATTTCCCGCTGGGCGCGCGCGCTCGTTTGTGTGGTCGCGGGCTGCGTGGTGCTGACCGCGGGGCGCGTGGTGCAGCTCAAGGTGTGGCCCGAGCCGCAGCTTGAGAAGGCGATGGTGCGCGCGAACGGGCAGCTCGTGCAGCAGCGCGCGGCCGACGAGCCCGAGCCGCGGGGCCGGATCGTGGATCGCGCGGGGCGGCTGCTTGCGGTCGACACGATCGGCGGGCGGTTGTTCATCGATGTGAAGGACCTCTACACCGACGCGCTCGCCGCGATCGAGCGCGCGGAGCAGCGCTACGAGAACCAGCTGGCGCGCGCGAAGGACAAGGGCACGGAGCCACCGACGCGGCCCGTCGTGAGCTTCGATCCGATCGCCGATCTCGCGTCGCAGCTCGCCCGCCCGATGGGCGTGGATCCGGCCGCGATCATCGCGCCGATCTACGAGCGCGTGCCGCAGGAGCTGCGCACGCTGCGTCGCGACCTGAGCGCCGACGAATGGAAGAGGCTGCCGCGGTTCGTGATCCTGGCCGAGGACCTGACCGAGGCGCAGGTCGATGGCGTGACCGAGGCGCGGCGACGCGCGGGCGCGACGGGCCTGCTGCGTGGCGCGCACATCCAGCCGAAGTCTGTGCGCCTGCGGCCGTTCGAGGAGATGGCGGCGGCGCTCGTCGGACGCACGGCGTTCGATGGCAGCGGGCAGTCGGGTGCGGAGCTTCGCGCGAACCGCATCCTGAAGCCGACGCCGGGGCGCACGATCTACTTCGCCGACAACCGCGGCCAGGTGATCTCGGTGCCGGCGAACGGGCACCTTGCGGGCAGCCCGGGTTCGGATGTGCGGCTTTCCATCGACATGGTGGTGCAGGAGGCCGTGGAGCGCGAGCTGAACGCGACGGTTGACGAGTCGAACTCGGGCGGCGCGCGCTGCATCGTGGTCGATGTCGACACGGGCGAGATCCTTGCGGCGTACGACACGGTGCGCCGGAACACGGGGCGCTCGTTCATCGCCGAGGATCCGAAGGACACGAACGGAATCTCGAGGATCGACGATCCTGCGCTGGCGCGCATGCGGTGGGTGAGCGATCCGTTCGAGCCTGGCTCGATCTTCAAGCCGTTCGTGTGGGCGTGGTCGATCGAGCTCGGCAAGGCGCGGCGCACGGAGACGATCCGTCTTCCCGATGGTCCGCTGACGGTCACAGACGGGCGCGCGAAGCGCACCATTCGCGAGGCGCATCGGACGAGCTACGGCACGAAGAGCTGGGAGGACTGCCTGATCAAGTCGGTGAACGCGGGAATGGCGACGATCGCGTTCCGCATGACCACCGAGGAGATGAAGGAGTGCCTGTCGAGCTTCCGCTTCGGCATGAAGACGGGCATCGGACTGCCTGGCGAGACCCCGGGACTGCTTCCGAAGGCCGCGGAGTGGACGAACAAGACGCGCGCGCAGACTTCGGTGAGCTTCGGGCAGGGCATCGCGGTGACGCCGCTGCAGCTGGTGCAGGCATTCACGGCGTTCTGCCGCGATGGCTCGATGGTGCCGCTGTCGATCGCGCCGGTTGCCGACGGATCGCTCACGGGTTCCATGCGCGCGCTGGGCGAGGCTTCGGCGCTGATGACGCGCGAGGTGATGCAGGATGTGATCGTGCGCGGAACGGGCAAGAAACTGAAGGACATCCTGCACTACACGGCGTTCGGAAAGTCGGGCACGGCGCAGCTGGTCAACCCGAAGGGCGGCTACTTCGACGACCGCTATGTGTCGAGCTTCCTGCTGGGGGCGCCGTTCGACCGGCCGAAGATCGCGATCCTGGTCACGATCGAGGATCCGGACAAGGTGAAGACGAAGGGCGCGTACGGCGGCGGCGCGCTGGCGGGCCCGTGCGCGGCGAGGATCATGAACGCGACGCTCGAGTATCTGGGTGTGCCGACGGAGGGCGAACTGGTGTACGCGGAGAAGAAGGACGAGGCGAAGAAGCTCGCCACCGCCCGCTGAACGGTGCCAGTCAGGTGCCAGGCACCTCCCTGGCGCACCCGGCACCTCCGCGGCACCGATCGCGATGGCCATACGAGCCACGGAAACGCGCTCGATTGGCCGATGCGAGCGATCACTGTATTAATTGTTAGCTTTGGCGTGCCGCGCACGTGCCGGGTACGCCTGGTAGGTGCCAGGCAGGTGCCAGGCACCGTTCGGTTGAACGGGAAAGCAGCGCGGCCCCGCGATCGCGGGGCCGCCTGCGTTCGTCAGGTTGTCGGTTGGCGCAGAAGAGCAGGCGCTCGGGCTTCGCGAGCATGTCCTTGATGTGGACGAGGAAGCCCACCGCCTCGGCGCCGTCGATGATGCGGTGGTCGTAGCTGAGCGCGAGGTACATCATCGGGCGCAGCGCGATCTGGCCGGGATTCTTCGGGTCCTCGACCGCCCGCTTCTTGATCGCGTGCATTCCGAGGATGGCCGACTGCGGGGGATTGAGGATCGGCGTCGACATCAGCGAGCCGTACACGCCGCCGTTCGAGATGGTGAAGGTTCCGCCCGTCATTTCGTCGACGGAGAGTTTGCCGTCCTTCGCGCGCACGGCGAAGTCCTTGATGGTCGATTCGATCCCCGCGAAGCTCAGCGCCTCTGCGTTGCGGAGCACCGGGACCACGAGACCCTTGTCGGTGCCGACGGCGACGGCGATGTCGCAGTAGTCGTGATGCTCGATCTCCATGTCGGCGCCCGAGCCCGCGATGTACGCGTTCACGCGCGGGTACTTGCGCAGCGCGCTCACCGCGGCCTTCACGAAGAAGCTCATGAACCCCAGGCCGACGCCATGCTGCTTCTCGAACGCGTCCTTGTGCTCCGCGCGCAGGCGCATGACCTCGGTCATGTCGCACTCGTTGAAGGTCGTGAGCATCGCGGCGGTGTGCTGGGCATGCACGAGGCGCTCGGCGATCTTCTGGCGAAGCCTGGTCATCTTCTCGCGGCGCGAGCCGCGCGATCCGATCGGCGCCGCAGGCACGGCCGCGCGCGGCGCCGGAGCCACCTGCTGCGAGGGCTTCGTCTCAGTCGCGGTCGAGGGCTTCGAGCTCGCGGCGAGGACATCGTCCTTCATCACGCGGCCCGATGGGCCCGTGCCCGCGATCACCGTGGCGTCGACACCCTTCTCCGCGGCGACCTTCTTGGCCACGCCCGACACGCGCACATCGGCGGCCTTCGCGGAAGCGGTCTCGGCCGGATGTCCGGCGGGCTTCGCGCCGGCCGTGTCGATCGACGCGACCACCGCGCCGACCTTGATGCCGTCGCCCTTCTTCGTCGCGATCTTCAGCGTGCCCGCCGCGGGCGCGCGCAGTTCGAGCGTGGCCTTGTCGCTCTCGATCTCCGCGAGCAGGTCGTCCTTCTCGACATAGGTCCCGTCGTCCTTCAGCCAGCCGCTGAGCGAGACCTCGGTGATCGATTCGCCGGGAGAGGGGATGGTGAAGTCGACTGCCATGTCAGTTGCCTTCCGTGTGGTGGTCTTCCGTGAAGCGCATCACTTCTGCGCGGTTTCCTTCTTGCTGCCCGGTCCGCCGGCGGGGCCGTCGCCGCCCTTCGCGGCTCCGATCGCCTCGGTCAGGATCTTGTCCTGCTCGATCGCATGCTGCTTCTGGCTGCCGACCGCGGGGCTCGCCGAGTCCATGCGGCCGACATAGCCTGCGTCGATCCCGCACAGCTCCTTCAGCTGCGCCTGCACGAAGCGGTACGCGCCCATGTTGCGCGGCTCCTCCTGCACCCAGACGAACTTCTTCGCGTTCGGGTAGAGCGCGAGCGTCTTCGCGACCGCCGCATCGGGGAACGGGAACAGCTGCTCGAGCCGCACCACCGCGGTGGTGGTCTGCCCGCTCTTCTCGCGCTGCGCGGCAAGCTCGTGGTAGATCTTGCCCGAGCAGAGCAGGACCTTGTTCACGCCCTCGCACGCCTCCTTGGCGATGCCCGGGTCGGCGAGCACGGTGCGGAAGTGGCCGTCGGTGAAGCCCTCGATGCGACTCATCGCCGCGGGCAGGCGCAGCATCGACTTCGGCGTCATCACCACGAGCGGCTTGCGGAAGCCCTGCTTCACCTGCCGGCGGATCATGTGGAAGACCTGCGCCGAGGTGGTCGGGTACGCGACGATCATGTTGTCGTGCGCGCAGAGCTGCAGGAAGCGCTCGAGCCGCGCGCTCGAGTGCTCGGGGCCCTGGCCCTCGTAGCCGTGCGGCAGGAAGAGCGCGAGGCCCGTCGAGCGCTTCCACTTCGCCTCGCCCGACGCGATGAACTGGTCGATGATCACCTGCGCGCCGTTCGCGAAGTCGCCGAACTGCGCCTCCCAGATCACGAGCATGCGCGGGTCGCCGAGCGAGTAGCCGTACTCGAAGCCGAGCACCGCGCTCTCGGTGAGCGGCGAGTTGTGCACGCAGAAGCGCGCCTGGCCTTCGCTCAGGTCGTTGAGCTGGCAGTAGCCCTCGTTGGTCTCCTGGCAGTTCACGACGGCGTGGCGGTGGCTGAAGGTGCCGCGCTCGACATCCTGGCCCGACAGGCGGATCGGATGGCCCTCGGTGAGGAGCGTCGCGTACGCGAGCAGTTCGCCCAGCGCCCAGTCGATCGTGCCCGACGCGATCGCTCCCGCGCGCTGCTCGAGGAGCCGCGCCACCGTCTTGTGCGCGGTCGCGTGCGACGGCATAGCGCCGAGGCGCTTCGACAGCGACTCGAGCGACTCGAGCGCGACCTTCGTCTGCACGGGCTCGTGCGAGTACTGGCCGCTCACTCCGCTCCACACGCTGCGGAACGGATCGATCACGGGGTCGATCGGCTGCTTCTTCGCGGCGGCCTGCGCCTCGTCCATCACCGCGTTGCGCGCGGCGAGCATCGCGTCGACCTCCGCGTCGGTGACCACGCCGTCGGCGACGAGCTTCGCGCGGTAGGTCTTGAACGCGGGCCGCGCCTTCCTCACGCGCGCGTAGAGCAGCGGCTGCGTGAACATCGGCTCGTCGGTCTCGTTGTGGCCGTTCTTCCGGTAGCACCACATCTCGACCACGATGTCGTGGCCGAAGGCCTGCCGCCACTCCATCGCGAGCCGCGCCGCCCACGCGCACGCCTCGGCGTCGTCGCCGTTGACATGGATCACGGGGCAGTCGTACGCCTTCGCGAGGTCGGTGCAGTACTTGCCGCCGAAGGTGTCCTGCGGGTTCGTGGTGAAGCCGACCTGGTTGTTGACCACGACATGGATGGTGCCGCCGACGGTGTAGCCGTCGAGGTGCATCATGTTGAAGCACTCGGCGACGATGCCCTGGCCGGGGAACGCGCTGTCGCCGTGCACGAGCACGGGAACGACGGCCTTGCGCTCGGTGTCGCCGATCAGGCGCTGCTTGCCGCGGCAGCGGCCGAGCACGACCGAGTTCACGTACTCGAGGTGCGACGGGTTGGCCGCGAGCACCACGCGCAGCTTCTGGCCCGTCGAGGTCGAGTGCTCGTTCGAGTAGCCCATGTGGTACTTCACATCGCCGCCGCCCGACGCGAACGCCGCGGTCCACGCCTCGTCGAACTCGGTGAAGATCTGCTGAAGGTTCTTGCCCACGATGTTGGCGAGGACATTCAGGCGGCCGCGATGGGCCATGCCGAGCATGAACTCCTGCACGCCGAGCGCGGGGCCCGACTCGAGGATCTGGTCGAGGATCGGGATGAGCGATTCGCCGCCCTCGAGGCCGAAGCGCTTCTTGCCCACATAGCGGTTGGCGAGGAAGTTCTCGAAGCTGTCGGCCTCGAGCAGCTTCGAGAGGATGCGCTTCTTCGCATCGGCGCCGAACTGCGGGCGGTTGCGCGTGCTCTCGAGGCGCTTCGCGATCCACGCGCGGCGCTCGAGCGAGCCGATGTGCGCGAACTCGACGCCCATCGAGCCGCAGTAGGTCTGCTCGAGGCAGTCGACGATGTCGCCGAGCGTGGCTGGCGAGTCGATGGGCAGCGTGCCTGCGTCGAAGGTGCGGGCGAGCGCGCCGTCGTCGAGGCCGACGGCCTCGAGGGTGAGCTCATCGGGGAACGCGCGCGCGTGGCCGAGCGGGTCGAGTTGCGCGGCGAGGTGCCCGTGGCTGCGGTAGCGCGCGATCAGCTCATCCACCTTGCGCTGGTCGGCGTCGGCTGCGGTGCCGGCGGCGGGCAGCGCGGAGCTCATCGTGGAGGCCGCGATCGGCGGCGGCGGCGGCGGCTCGGGCAGCGACGCATCGCCACGCGCCATGCCGAGCTCGAAGCCGAGGAAGAACTGCTTCCATTCGGCGCCGACCGACTCTGGGTCGGCCAGGAAGCGCTCGTACTGCGCCTCGACGAACTCAGGCTGCCAGCCGTTGAGCGACTGGCGTGCGTGGGGGCGGGAACCTTCGCGACTCGGACCCTCGTGGGCCATTCTTCTGCTCCGTTCGACACGACAGCACGCGCCCGATGGAGCGCGTCGCGTGCATTAGGGTCGATTGTAGGGGAATCCGAGGCGGTTCTGAGGCGCGGAGCGGCGGGTTTCGGGCGCTGCGGCCGCTAGACCGCGCTGATCGCGTCGACATCGACCGCCAGCTCTTCGCCGAGCTTCAGGAGGCCCTCGCTGCGCGCCGCGGCGAGCACCTTGGTGAGGTCGGAGGCCGAATCGGAGAGCAGTTCGATCTGGCGGCGGTACTTGCCCGAGATCCGGGCGATCGGGCAGACCGAAGGCCCCTGGATCTCGACGCCCGAGAATCCGCCCGCGACGATCCGCCGCAGCGCCTCGGCGAGGGCCGCCGAGCGCTCCGCGCACTCGGTTTCGCCCGGGTGGCGCAGGACGAGCCGGGCAAGGCGTCGGTAGGGCGGCAGTCGAAACTGGCGGCGGTCCTCGAGTTCCTGGGTTGCGAAGCGCTCGTAGTCGTGCGCGGCCGCGAGGCGGATGGCGGGTGCGTCGGGCTCGAAGCTCTGGATGATCGCGCGCCCGGGCTTCTCGCCGCGTCCCGCGCGGCCCGCGACCTGGTTGACGAGCTGGAAGGTGCGCTCGGCGGCGCGGAAGTCGGGAAGCGACAGCGCCGTGTCGGCCGACACCACGCCGACGAGCCGAACATTCGGGAAATCAAGGCCTTTCGCGATCATCTGGGTGCCCATGAGCACCTTGACCTCGCCCTTGCCGAAGCGTTCGAGCGCGCGGTGGAAGTGCGCCGCCGTCTGCATGGTGTCGCCGTCGATCCGCAGCATGGTCTCGCCCTCGACGAGCGAGGGAAACAGGCGCGCGAGCTCCTCCTCGACGCGCTGCGTTCCGAGGCCGAACACGGTGACGGGCTTGCCGCACTCGGGGCAGGACTTCGGCAGGAGCTGCTCGGCGAGGCAGTGGTGGCAGCGCACATAGCTGCGCCGCGCGGCGCCCGTGGCGTCGACATGGCACACCATGCCCGCGTCGCAGGAATCGCAGGTCAGCATCCAGTCGCAGCGCGGGTCGGTGCAGGCGATGTAGTTCGCGTAGCCGCGGCGATTGAGGAGAAGAAGCACCTGCCCGCCCTCGCCGAGCGTGCGCTCCATCGCCGCGCGCAGCGTGGGGCCGATCAGCGTGACGCGGCGATCGCGGACCTCTCGGCGCTCCGCGGCGAAATCGACCACGGTGACCTTGGGCACCGACAGCCCGGGCGCGCGCTCGGGCAGGCGGTGGAGGCGCGAAACCTTGCGCTCGACGGCGTTCATCCAGCTCTCGAGGCTGGGCGTCGCGCTGCCGAGGACGACGGGGCATTTCGCGATCTGCGCGCGGCGGATCGCGGCGTCGCGGCCGTGGTAGCGGGGGGCCGAGTCCTGCTTGTAGCCGGGCTCGTGCTCCTCGTCGACGATCACGAGCCCGAGCGATCCGTCGGGAATCGGTGCGAATATCGCGCTGCGCGCGCCGACCACCACATCGGCGCCGCCTTCGGCGAGGAGCTGCCACTGCTGGTTGCGCTGCGCGTCGGTGAGGCCCGAGTGGAGCACGGCGACCTTCGCGTGGACGAGGCGGCCCGCGATGCGGCCCACGGTCTGCGGCGTGAGCGAGATCTCGGGCACGAGCAGCACCGCGCGCTTGCCCGCGGCCACGCAGCGCTCGAGCAGGCGGATGTAGACCTCGGTCTTCCCCGAGCCCGTGACGCCGAACACGAGGTGCTGCGCGAAACGGCCGAAATCCCGGGAGGTGCCCTCGATCGCGTCCTGCTGCGCTTTCGTGGCGGCGGGCGCGGGCGGCACATGGCCGGCGCGCGCGATGAATCCCGCCTCGACGGTGG
>JBJTOV010000343.1:0-3663 GCA_046074745.1 Planctomycetota bacterium
CCTTCATGTCCGAAGGTGCCTGGAACTTACCTTGCACTGCTGGACACTACACGACATGTGCCAGGCACCGTCGGCGAAGTGGAGCACCATCGCCGCCTTCACCGCTTCTCCTCAGAACCCACTCCGCATCAGCCCTTCGGCTTGCCCGCGCACACCGCCGTCCCCGGAAGCAGCGCGCCGGTGAAGCGGCCCTCGCGCGACAGGTCATAGATCACCGTCGCCTCCGCCGCATGATCCGCCCACGGGTACTTGCGGCGCGCCTCACGCACCGCCGTATCGCGTGCGTTCTCTTCCGGCTTGTAGCGTGCATGCTCGTCTCGGGCCGCAGCCGCGCCGTCGAGGTCACCGCGCGCCTCGCGCAGTCGGTTCGTCAGCCACCACGCCTGCGCCTGCTCGGGGTCGATCTCAAGCGAAGCCTCGAGCGCCTGAGCGGCCTCCGAGAGAAGCCCATCGCGCCGCGCGGAATCCTCGCGCGCCACCACCGCCGCCTCGAGGGCCGCCTCGGCCAGTTCGTTGAGAACGCGCACATCCTTCGAGAAGTCGAGCCTGCGAAGCTGCGCCCCCGCGAAGTCGCTCGCGCGCACGCGGCGCAGGCTCTCAAGCGCACGCTCGGGCCTGCCGTTCTGACGATCGACCACCGCGGTGAAGTACGCGATCGTCCACGGCGCGTTCGGCACCACCCCCGACTCCGCGGCCTTGGAGGCGCGCGCAAGCGCATCCGCGGCCTCGTCGAGCCGTCCCTCCTTCACGCACAGCCGCGCGAGCGCCAGCGCACCGACCGGCGGCAGCGCCGCCTCGACCTCGCGGAACGCCTCCTCGGCCTGCCGCAATGCACCGCGGCCCGCGCCGCGATCCCCCTCGCGGAACAGGCCGATTCCGTAGTCGTACGCGCGCTGCCACGGCGGAATCCCCCGTTCCTTCCCCTCGGCGGCGCCATGGACGGTGCCGTCTTTCGCGCGCACGGGCAGCGCGACGCGGTCGCGCGCAAGCACCATCACGGGCAGATCGTTCACGCGCCCGGGGCCGTACACATAGCGCAGGTAGGTCGTGTCGAACTTGCGGTACCGCACCTCGGTCTCGATCTCGACGGGCGCCGTCGCGTCCTCGGGCACGCGCAGCAGGAGATGCGTCACATCGCCCGCACCGGGCGGGATCTGGTTGTCATAGAGGGGCAGGAAGATGTCCTGCGGATTGCGTCGATCGATGCGGTTGCCCTCGCGGTCGATCACGAACGCGTTGTACATGCGCGACCACGGATCGAGCGAACCGTCGGCGGCAAGCCCGCCCGTGGTGCCGATCTCGCGGCCGCCGCTGGCCGCGCGCGCGTACAGCCAGGCCTCGTTCGAGTCGGCGGTGCCCTGCGTGAACGGATGCGCGATGTCGAGCGTGCGCACCACGACCTCGACGAGGTACGCGCGCCCCGCCTCGAGCACGGGAAGCTGCGGGCGAATCACGCGCAGCGCGCCGTCGATCGCGCCGCCCTCGCGCACCGCGTACAGGTCGACGCGCAGCGTCTTCTCGTTGAACGCCGCATGTCCCTTGACGATCGCGTCGTGCGCGTCGGCGCGCGTCTCGCGCGCCATGCCGATGGGCAGGTCGCCGCATTCGGCGCCGGGAAGCATCGCGCACGCCGACTGGTCGACCACCGCCGACAGCGCGGTGTTCGCGCTCGGGAACGCATGCGACAGCACCGAGCGCTGGCCCGAACCATCCCGGTCGCGCGCGGCGAAGTCCTCGCTCGGCACGGCCTTCATGTGGCACTCGCTGCAGGTGGTCGCGGCCTTCTCCGGGTAGTACCAGCCCTGCGCGCCGTGCCCGCTGCGCGCCGAGAACAGGAACGGGTCGTAGTGGTTCTGCCCGCGCAGCCACTTGTAGTCGTTGAGCGCCTCGGGCAGGTGCACCTTATGGCACGCGCCGCAGAACTCGTTCGAACGGTGCACCTCGGGCTTCAGGAAGGTGCGCTTGTGGAACGCGGGCTTCGCCTTGATCAGCTGGCTCGACGCCCACTGGAGGAGCGGCGACTCGCTGAACGCAAGCGGGTAGTGCGCGCTCTGCTCGATCGTGTAGTCGGCGTTGCCGCGAGGACTGTCGACCGACACGATGCCGTGGCACACCGTGCAGGTGATGCTCGCGCGCCCGAGCGGATCGCTCGCCGCGTCGTAGGCGGGGTCGTCCCACTTCGGGTCCTCGAAGGCGCCCGAGAAGAACGGCACGGGGTCGTGGCAGCCCGCGCAGAAGTTCGCGTCCTGCACGCTGCCCTCGCGCTCGTAGGCGTCGCGCCGCGTCTCGCGCACGCTCGCCGCGTACAGCGGGTTGTTGAACGAGCTCACCGCGTGCACCGAATGCGCCCACGAATGCACGATGTCGGCGTGGCACTCGAGGCAGTACTCGTTCGACATCATCGACTTCGCGGGAATGAAGCCCCCCGTCGCCGTGCGCGCGAGCGAGGGCTCGAAGTAGCGGTCGCCGTCGACAGGCAGCCGGGTCTCGCGCGTGGTCGAGCCCGCGTGCAGCGCCACCGCCAGCACCGCCGACACGCCTGCCACCGCGGCCCAGCGCACGCCCACCTTCCACTTGATGCGCCGCCCCGACAACCGGTGAAGCACGAACAGCCATGCCGCCACGAACGGCGCCGCCACATGCAGCCAGTACACGGCCTCGCGCATCGCGGGCTCGCGCACGCCGACCGTGGTTCCGCCGATCTCGATGCGCGTGAGCGCCACGCCCGTGCCGAGCAGCACGAGCGCTGCCGCGAAGGTGGCGATGCCCGCCGCGATCGCCCGCGGGTTCGGACGCCCGCGCACATTGCGCCAGTGGAGCACGCCGAACACGATCGTCGGCACGACGATCGCGAACCCGAGCACGAGGTGCGCGAGGAAGTTCCACAGATAGAACCCGCCCTGCAGCGACTCGCCCGAGCGCCACTCGAGGAAGGTCACCGCCGACAGGTACGCGCTGTTCACCACGAGTAGCGCGAACAGCGCGAACACCGCGGCAAGCAGCCAGCGAAGCCTCGGACCGACGGCGGGGCGGAAAGGAGCCACGGCGGGAGGGTACCTCGGGATGCGGAGGATTCCGAGGAATTCACGGCGTTCGGCAGGCTGAAGCGTGCCGGCGCCAGAGGTCTGCGCAGGACCATGCGCGCGGGGGTGCATTGAGCGAGCGCGCAACCCGTTCCGCAGGCTGAAGCCTGCGGGCACCCAAGGTTTCGGCGGAACCACAGGCGTGGGGGTCCGTTGACCAAGCGCGCAACCCGTTCCGCAGGCTGAAGCCTGCGGGCACCCAAGGTTTCGGCGAAACCATGGTTGTTGGGCAATACCACACCCTTGGGACAGAACCACACCCCTGGGACAGAACCACACTCTCGGGGCAAAACCACACCCTTGGAGCGGAACCACGCCGGTTGGGGCGGAACCACGCTCTCGGAACTCATTCGACGGGAACTCAACCTGATCCGGCACTTCGCTTGGGTGCCCGCACCCTTTAGGGTGCGGAACCACAGTCGTGGGAGTCCTTGGACCGAGCGCGCAAACCGTTCCGCAGGCTGAAGCCTGCGGGCACCCAAGATCTCAGCGGAACCACGGGCTTGCGAGTCCTTCGACCAAGCGCGCAAACCGTTCCTCAGACCCAAGCATTCAGAGCTCGAGGGAGCGGCCGTCCGAA
>JBJTOV010000344.1:0-5408 GCA_046074745.1 Planctomycetota bacterium
CGGGCTTGACCATGTCGCCCTTGATGAGCCCCGGCACGCCGGCGGCCGCCACGAGCACATCGGCCGAGCGCGTGAGGTCGGCGATGCCGCGGGTGTGCTTGTTCGTCGAGATCACCGTCGCCTCGGCGCGCATGAGAAGCACCGCGATGGGCTTGCCGACGATGTTCGAGGCGCCCACGATCACGCAGCGCGCGCCACGCAGCTCGACGCCCGTCGACTCGATCATCTCGACCGACGCGAGCGCCGTGCACGGAACAAGGCTGCGCCGGCCGTACACCACATTGCCGATGTTCGCGGGGTTCACGCCCTCGACATCCTTCTCGGGCGCGATCAGCGACTGCACGCGCTCGACATCGACGCCCGCGGGAAGCGGCAGATGCAGCATGATCGCGCGCACATCGTCCTCGGTGTTGAGGAGGAGGATGCGGCCCGCGATGTCGTCGTAGCCCGCGCCGTCGGGCAGGCGGTGCAGGCGATAGTCGATGCCGACCGCGGCGCAGGTCTTGGCCTGGTTCTCGGCGTAGATCGCGGCCGCGCGGTCGCTGCCGACGAGCACGGCGTCGAGACGGACGGGGCGCCGCGCCGCCGCGATGTGGGCCACGAGGTCGGCGCGCACCTTCGCGCTCAGCTCCTTGCCGTCGATCAGCCGCGCGGTCATCGGGCGCCTCCGAATGCGGGAAGCGCGATGCGCGCCACCGCCTCCTCGTAGCGCGCAAGCGTGGCCGCCACGATGTCGGCGGGCAGCGCGGGGCCAGGCGCCTCCTTGTTCCACAGACCCTTCGCCACCAGCCCGAGCAGGTGGTTGCGCACGAACTGCTTGTCGTAGCTCTGCTGGTCGCGGCCCGCCGCATAGCCGTCCGCGGGCCAGTAGCGCGAGGAATCGGGCGTCAGCACCTCGTCGACCAGAATGAGCTCGTCGGTCGGGCGGCCGTCGGCGCCAAGCGCGAAGCCGAACTCGAACTTGGTGTCGGCCAGGATCACCCCGCGCTCGAGCGCGTAGTCGGCGGCCGCCGAGTAGATCGCCAAGGTCAGCGTGCGCAGGCGAACCATCAGGTCGGTGCCGACCAGGGCGCACGCGCGCTCGAACGAGATGTTCTCGTCGTGTCCTTCCTCGGCCTTGGTGGCGGGGGTGAAGATCGGGTGGGGCAGTCGCCCGCACTGCTCGATGCCGCCAGGCAGCGGAATTCCGCACACGGTGCGGTGCTCGCGGTACTCGCTCCAGCCGCTGCCCGCAAGGTATCCCCGCGCCACGCACTCGATGGGAACCACCTTGGCCGCGCGGCACAGCATCGAGCGGCCTGCGAGCATGGCGCGGTCGGCGGCGCCGAGGCCCTTCACGCCCGAGAGATCGGTGCCGATCACATGGTCGGCCACGATCGCGCGTGAGCGGAGGAACCCGAACCAGCCGAGGCTCATCGAGGTCAGGATGCGGCCCTTGCCCGGGATCGGCGTGGGCATCACCACATCGAACGCGCTCAAGCGGTCGGTGGCCACGATCAGGAGCGGCGACGCGGGGTCGTCGCCCGTGCGGTAGACATCGCGCACCTTGCCCTGCCGCCTGCCCGGCAGCGGGAGATCGGTCGCGAACACGGCGCCCGCGGAGGCGCCGGAAGAAAGGTCGGCTGCGGCGGAAGGCATCGCGGCGCAGGGTACACTCCGAACCATCCCGACGGCGTGCCGCCGGGCTCTTCAATATGCGCGCCGACGGGCGCGCGCGGGCCTTCCGCGGCCGCGGGGCGGTTTCCGCGCGATCCGTCGGGGACGGCCCGTTTTCCGAGTCGGCGCGCGTGCGTGCGTCCGTACTTCAATCCTCCCGTACTTCAATCCTTCCGCACTTCAACCTTCCCGTACTTCAACTCTGCCGTACTTCAACGCTGCCGCATCTCCCGCTTCCGCGTCTCTCACTCCCGCGTGTCCCTGTTCCGCGTCCTCCCGTGACCGCTGCCCACGATGATCCGATTCCGCGTCCATGATCCGAACGGCCCGAGCGGCGTCGACGGCGCGGCCGCGGCAGGCGGCGCCGCGTGGCTGCGTTGCGCGTCGATCATCGGGCTCGACGGGCGGCCCGTGCGCGGAAGGCTCGTTCGGCAGGGCGGCGTGATCGAGGTCGAGCCCGCGGACGAGAATCCCGCGGGCGTCGCGCTGCTCGTCGACGCGGGCGGCGCGGGCCGCATGGTGCTCCAGACCTGCTTCCTGCCTGCGCGCGACGAGCCGTACGACCTCTTCATCGAGATCGCGCGCTGGATGATCAAGCAGTTCGTCGAGGCGAGCGAGGAGTGGCAGATGTTCAACCCCGCGCGCGCGGCCGACGCGTTCGCCGCGTGGGAGCGTTCGCGCGAGCTCTTCCGCGCCGCGCTGCGCGAGCCAGACGCCGCCGCCGCCGAGCGGCTCGCGCGCCGTGCGATCGCCCACGGCGTGGACGCGGGCGAGAAGCTCACGCTCCGCCACGCGGGAATCCTGTTCGGCGCGCGATACGCGAAGCGCGCGGCCAGCGCGGCGACCCTCGGTGTCTGCATCGATCCGCACGTCACGCCGCAAGGAAATGCCGCTGCCGCCGCGCGGCGGTTCGATGTGCTCGCGCTGCGCACCCCTTGGCGCGCGATCGAGCGCACACCCGGCAAGTTCGACCTCGCCGCGGTCGACGCGTGGGCCAACTGGGCGGCGGCCGAGCGCAAGGCGCTCGTCATCGGTCCATTCGTCGACCTTGGCAGCCACGGCGGCGACGCGCCGTGCGAGCTGCCCGACCATGTGCTGGCCGCGCGCGGCGATGCGAAGCGCTTCCGCGAGCTGGTATGGAACCACGCGCGACTGATGGCCGAGCGCTACCAGCGCGCCGCGAACCTCTTCATTCCCGTCGGTGGCGCGAATGTCGCGGCCTGGCGCGAGGAAGGCCTCGACCGCATGGTCGAGATCGTGCGCACCACCGCGGTCGCCGTGCGCGACGCGAAGCGGAACGCGAAGCTCGTGCTCGACATCCAGTCGCCGGGCGCCGAGGGCTGGAAGGGCGCGAAGGGCGCCGCATGGCCGATCGCGTTCCTGCAGCGCGTCGTCGGCGAGGCGATCGGCTTCGATGCGGCCAGCGTGCGCTTCGAGCAGGGGCCCGGCCGCGACCCCGCGCGCGAACTGCTCACGACCGCCACGCTGCTCGACCAGTACATCGGGCGCGAGCTGCCCATCTTCGTCGGTGGTTTCGGAGTCCCGAGCTCGGGCGACGGCATCGAGCGCGGCGCATGGCGCGCGTCGTCGGACGCCGCGGCTGGCCCTTCGGCGTGGACCGAGCAGTCGCAGGCGAGCTGGGCGGCTTCGATGCTGCGCATCGCGCTCTCGCGGCCTTTCGTCGAGGGCGCGTGGTGGGCGAACCTGCAGGATGTCGCGGGCGGCCGCGCCGATGGCTTGCTCGATGCGGCGGGCAAGGCCAAGCCCGCGCTCTCGAAGCTGCTCTCGCTGCGCAAGCAGGTCGCCGAGCCGCTCGGCGCCGCGGCCGTGGAGGAGGCATGACCCGCGTTCCCGAGCGCGCCGTTGCGCCGGGCCAGCGTGCGTTCGCGCTGCTCTTGGTCGCGGTGCTCGCCGTGCTCGCTGTGCACGCGCCGTCGACGCGCGCCCCCGAGGCGCGTCGCGTAGCGCTCGCGCCGCGTGCGTTCGACATCTCCCGCGCGCGCGTCGAGGAACTGTGCCTTCTCGAAGGCGTTGGCCCCGCGCTCGCGGCGCGCCTGGTGGCGTATCGCGCGGTGCACGGGCCGTTCGCCACGCTCGACGAGGCGCTTGCCGTGAAGGGCGTCGGGCCCGCCACGCTCGACGCGATGCGCCGCGGCGCCCGCGCGGGTGCGCCGTGAGCGGTCTCTCCTCCGACCCCGTGTTCGCCGCGCTGCGCGGCGAGGTGCTGGCGCCGCTCGTGCGGCGCGCGGTGGCGCAGGGCGGGACAAGCGCGTTCGAGGGAAGCGCGGGCAGCCTGCCGTCGATCGTCGCCGCCGCCGCCTAGGGTGAATCCGGGCCTGTCGTGCTCGTGGTCGCGCACCTCGACGAGGCCGACGATGCGGTCGAGGAACTGCGCGCGCTCGGCGTCGAGGCCGAGCTCTTCCCTGCGATCGAGGTCCTGCCCGGCGAGTCGAGCCCGAGCGCGGAGCTCACCGTGGCGCGGCTCGGCGTGATGCGGCGGCTTGCCGAGGGCCGCGCGCCCGCCGCGATCGTGGCGCCGATCGCGGCGCTCATGCAGGCCGTGCCCGAGCCCGCGCGCCTCTCGGCGCTCGTGCGCACCATCGCCACGGGCTCGCGCACGAATCCCACCGATCTCGTCGCATGGCTCGTCGAAGGCGGCTACACGCGCGTCGACGCGGTCGAGTCGCCGGGCGAGGTCGCGGTGCGCGGCGGCATCGTCGACATCGCGCCCCCGGGCGGCGCGCCGGCGGTGCGGCTCGACTTCTTCGGCGACGAGGTCGAGCGCATCTTCGAGATCGACCTCGCGACGCAGGCCTCCGACCGGCGCGTCGAGAGCGTGGAGCTCGTCGCGGCATCGCTCGACGCCGTGCTCGGCGACGCGCGCACGGGAAAGGGCGCGCAGCCGCTCGCCGAGTCGCTGCCGCCCTCGACGGTCACGGTGCTTGCCGAGATGTCCGAGATCGTCGAGCAGGCGCGCGCCTACTGGGACCGCGTGCGCGACGGCCGCGGCGTGTACGGCCCGCCGGCCACGCTGTCGCTTCTTGCGCGGAAGTCGCGCGCCACGCTCGAGCTGCATGCCTTCGGCAAGGCGGGCGGCGCGTCGGTCGCGCTCGGCGCCCGCGTGCTGCCGCCCTTCGACGAGGATGCGCGCGCGGCCGCGGGGCAGTTCGCGGCGCTCGCGGGCCTTGCGGACCGACGCAGCGCGATCGTGTGCGAAAGCGACGCCGAGCGCGCGCGCATGACCGAGCTTCTCGCCGCGCACACGCGCGCCGACCTCGTCGACCGCCCCGTCGGGCACCTCACGCGCGGCTTCATCCTCGAGTGGCAGGGCGCGTCGTTCCTGATCGCGCCCGCAAGCTAGGTGCTGCACCGCGCGCCCGTCCGTCGCCGCGGCCGCACGCTCGCGGGCGGCCGCGCGAAGGACGCGTTCCTCTCCTTCGAGCCCGGCGACTATGTCGTCCACCGCGACCATGGCATCGCGCGCTTCGCGGGGCTGCAGACGATGCGCCAGGACGGCGCCGACCAGGAGTTCCTCACCCTTGAGTTCGACCAGGGCGCGAAGATCCATGTGCCCGCGACGCGCATCGAGCTCGTGCAGCGCTACATCGGCGCCGGGAGCGCGCGTCCCAAGCTGTCGACGCTTGGAGGCCGCCGCTGGAAGCGCGCCAAGGAGGAAGCCGAGGAATCGGCGCGCGACTTCGCCGGCGAGATGCTGCGCGTCCAGGCCGCGCGCGCGCCCACCAAGGGCACGG